>NZ_JAKRNH010000009.1:0-36871 GCF_022346985.1 Micrococcus sp. ACRRV | reverse complement strand
CCCCCCGGCACCGCCCCCGCGTCGAACGCGCCCCGCCGACGGCGCGGCAGCGGCACCGCAGGGCGAGCCTCAGAAGAGCACGTCCGGCTCCGCCCCGGTGCCCGGCACCCCGAGGTTCCAGGAACGGCGATGGTGCTCGGTGACCCCCAGCTCCACGAGGGCGGACCGGTGCGCGGCCGCCCCGTAGCCCTTGTTCCCGGCCCATCCGTAGGCCGGGTGGGCCGCCGAGAGCGCGATCATGGCGTCGTCGCGGCCCACCTTCGCGGCGATCGACGCCGCCGCCACGGTGGCGCAGCGGTCCTCCGCCTTGACCATCATGTGCGGCGCCGGCGGGACGGGCCCGGTGACGACGTCGTCCATCCCGCCGCCGCGGGCGTGGCGCAGCCAGTCGTCGGAGCCGTCGAGGATCAGGGCCACGGGCTCCTCCCCCAGCGCGGCCAGGAGACCGGCCCACGCGCGGCACCCGGCCAGCGCGAGGGCCCGGGTGATGCCGAGCCGATCGATCTCGGCGGGGCTCGCCTCCCCCAGGACGACGCCGGCCGCCCACGCCTCGATCTCGGAGGCCAGGGCGCGCCGCCGCCGGTCAGTCAGGGCCTTGGAGTCCCGCACGGCCGGCACGACCCCGAGGGCGGGCACACGCGCGGCGCAGACGCCCACGGTCACGGGGCCGGCGAGGGCGCCCCGGCCGACCTCGTCCATCCCCGCCACCAGGGCGCTCGCCCCCGGGCCGATCGCGGCCTCGGCCAGGGACGCCTCCACGTCCAGTCCGGCGCGCACCACCGGAGGCCGCGGGCTCACGGCAGCTTCGCCAGGGGGCCGGGCCCCACGGCCCCGGCCCGGTCGAGGGGCCACACGACGCCCTCGACCCGGCCCACGACGTCGTCCACGGACACCATGCCGCCGCCCGGCCCGTGCTGGTGCTGACGGGAGTCCTGGGACGCGGACCGGTGGTCGCCCAGCACCCACAGGCCGCCGTCCGGCACGACGACGTCGAACGCCTCCTGCGCGGCCGGTCCCGCCACGTACGGCTCGTCGACGGGCACGCCGTTGACCTCCAGCCGCGCGTCCTCCGGGCTCCACCGGACCCGGTCCCCGGGCAGGCCGACGACCCGCTTGACCAGGTGACCCTCCTGCGTGCCGAGCCCGAGGGCGGCGACCGCGGCGTGCAGCGGGTCGGCGTGGACGGCCTCCGCGCCGGCGAGCCAGCCGCGCGCGTCGCGGAACACGACGACGTCCCCGCGGCGCAGCTCCAGCGGACCGGGCACGAGCAGGTCCACGGCCACGCGGTCCCCGGGCCGCAGGGTGGGCTCCATGGAGGCGGAGGGGATGGCGAACATGCGCACGAGGAGCAGCTGGACCGCCAGCAGGAGGGCCAGCGTGACGGCGACGGTGACGGCGGCCGCGCGCAGCGGGTGCCCCGGGTGCTCCGCCGCGGGCGCCGCCGCGGGATCCGCGGTCCCGGCCGCGGCGGGGGTGACGGGCGCCTCAGCCACGGGACCCGTCCTGCGCGCCCGCGGGGACGTCCCCGCGGCGGTCGAGGGGCCAGGCGACCGAGTCGACCCGCCCGATGACCTTCTCCACCGGGATGAGGCCGCCGCCGGGGGCGCCGAGCAGGGCGCGGGAGTCTCGGGAGACGTCGCGGTTGTCCCCGAGCACCACCATGCGTCCCTCCGGCACCTCGAAGGCCCACGTGCTCCGGGACGCCGGGGCGGCCGCGTCCACCGTGCGGCCGAGGTAGGACTCGTCGAGGGGCGCGCCGTTGCGCTCCAGGCGGCCGTCGGCGGTGCAGCAGGACAGGGTGTCCCCCGGCAGCGCGAGCACGCGCTTGACGTACACGTCCTGAGCGGCGCCGACGCCCCAGAACGCCGCCACGTCCTCCAGGCCCCGGTCGAGGGCCGTGCGAGAGCGGTAGGGGGCCAGGCTCCCGGCGCCGTCGAACACCACGACGTCCCCGTGCTCCAGGCCTGCGCCGTCGGCCGCGGCGGTGTCCACGTGCACCCGGTCCCCGGGCAGCAGCGTCGGCTCCATGGACCCGGACGGCACGAGGTAGACGGGGCCGGTGAACGCTCGCAGGAGCGCGGCCGCCACGACGGCGCCCGCGAGGGTCAGCAGGACGAGGGCCCACCAGGGCCGGCCGGCCTCCCCGGACGCGCGGGAGCCCCGCGACCGGTTCCGGTCACGGGGCTCCTGTGCGCGCATGGTGCGTCTCCGGACGGCCGCGGGGGCCGCCCGGAGCGGATCACTTGGCGTCGGCGCGCTTCTCGCGGATGCGGGCGGCCTTGCCGTGGCGATCGCGCATGTAGTACAGCTTCGCGCGGCGCACGTCGCCCTTGGTGAGGACCTCGATCTTGTCGATCACCGGGGAGTGCACCGGGAAGACGCGCTCCACGCCCACGCCGAAGGACACCTTGCGGACGCGGAAGGTCTCACGCACGCCGTGGCCCTGGCGGCCCATGACGTAGCCCTGGAAGACCTGCACGCGGGCGGTCTTGCCCTCGATGATGTTCACGTGCACCTTGACGGTGTCGCCGGGGCCGAACGCGGGGATGTCCTCGCGGAGGGAGGCCTTGTCGAAGGAGTCGAGGATGTGCATGCTGCTTCTCCCTGGTGGACGCCGCAGGTCATCCACGTGGTCTGCCGGGCGGCGTCGCCCCGCGCGTCGGCGGGGCGGGACGGCCGTCCCGAAGTCCTGGTTCCGGGCCGGCCGCGATCGCGGGGCCCGTGGTCCGTGCCGTCGACGCGCGCCCCCTGCGGCAGGTCGGGCGTCCGGTGGACACGAGGATCCATTATGCCACACACCCGACGCGCGGGCGGCGTCAGTCCTCCGCGGCGGACCCGGCGTGGTGGGCGGCCCAGAGATCGGGCCGACGGATCCGCGTGCGCTCCTCCTGCTGGTCACGGCGCCAGGCGGCGATCCTGCCGTGGTCCCCGGAGAGCAGCACGGGCGGCACCTCGCGGTCCCTCCACATGGACGGCTTGGTGTAGACGGGGTACTCGAGCAGGCCGTCCTCATGGGACTCCTCCACGAGGGACTCCGGGTTGCCCACCACCCCGGGCACGAGCCGGCCGACGGCCTCGATCACGGCCAACGCCGCGACCTCGCCGCCGTTGAGCACGTAGTCCCCGAGGGAGAACAGGCGCACGTCGAAGAGGTCCTCGGCCCAGCCGAACACGCGCTCGTCGATGCCCTCGTAGCGGCCGCAGGCGAACGCCAGGTGCTCGGCCTGGGCGAGCTCGCGCGCCGTGGCCTGGGTGAACGGCGTGCCCGAGGGGGTGGGCACCATGAGGATCGGCTTCGCCGGGGCGGCCATGGGGCTCGCGGCGGCGACCGCCTCCAGGGACAGGGCCCAGGGCTCGGGCTTCATCACCATGCCGGCGCCGCCGCCGTAGGGGGTGTCGTCCACGGTGCGGTGGCGGTCCGTGGTGACGTCCCGCAGGTCGTGGACGTGCACGTCCACGAGCCCCTCGCGGCGGGCCTTGCCCAGCAGGGAGACGTCCAGGACGGCCATGTACTCGGGGAAGATGCTGACGACGTCGATGCGCACGGCTCAGCCCTCGCCCGCCGTGGTCTCGGAGGCCAGCTCGAGCAGCCCGGGCGGCGGAGCGACCACCACGACGCCGGCCTCCTGGTCCACCTCGGGGACGATCTCCTCCACGAACGGGACGAGGGCGTCGTCACCGGTCGCGTCCAGGCGGACCTGCAGCAGGTCCTGCACGGTGCCCGTGAGCAGCCCGGTCACGACGCCCACACGGGCGCCGTCGACGTGGACCTCGAGGTCGAGGAGGTCGTCCTCGTACCAGGCGTCGTCCTCGACCTTTTCCAGGGGCGCGGCGTACAGCTGGGCGCCGCGCAGCGCCTCGGCGGCGTTGCGGTCGGGGACCTCGGCGAAGCCCACCACGAGGATGGCCTTGTTCCACCGGGCGCGCGTGACGGTGAGCGCCGCCGGGGCGCCGGGCGGGCCCTGGCGCACCTCGAGACGGGAGTCGGCGGCGAAGCGGGCCTCGGGGTCGTCGGTGAACAGCTGGACGGTCACCTCCCCTCGGATGCCGTGGGGCTTGCCGATCCGCGCGACGCGGACCTGGGCCTCGGTCTCGGCGGGCTGGGGTGCGGGGCTCATGGGTCTCTCTTCTTCGGCGGGCGGATCGGGGCGGGCGGTCGCGCCGGACGGGTGGCGCCCCGGTCCCGGGACGACGACGGCCCGCACCGTCGGGGGACGGTGCGGGCCGTGTCGGCGGGCGAGCCGGGGGCTCAGCGGGCCCGGTCGGTCTCCACCACGTCCACGCGGACGGGGTGGCCGGCCAGGCCGTCGAGCACGGTGCGCAGCGCGGTGGCGGTGCGCCCCTGGCGGCCGATCACGCGGCCGAGATCCTCCGGAGCCACCCGAACCTCCAGCATCTCCCCGCGCCGCTGGGGGCGCGAGGCGACGCGGACGGCGTCCGGGGTGTCCACGATGCCGCGGACGAGGTGCTCCAGGGCCTCGGCCAGCATGCTCACTCGGCCTTCTCGGCATCCTCGGCCGGGGCCTCGGCGTCGGCGGCCTCCTCGACCGGGGCCTCAGCCTCGGCGGACTCGGCCGGGGCCTCCTCCTGCTTGGGCTCCTCGGGGAGGATCACGGACTCCTTGGCGGGGGCCACGAAGGCCTCCTTCTCACCCTTGGTCTTCAGGGTGCCCTCGGCGCCGGCCTCGCCCTTGAACTTCTGCCAGTCGCCGGTGATCTTCAGGAGGGCGGCCACCTGCTCGGTCGGCTGGGCGCCGACGGACAGCCAGTACTGCGCGCGCTCCGAGTCGATCTCGATGAACGAGGGCTCCTCGGTGGGGTGGTACTTGCCGATCTCCTCGATGGCACGGCCATCGCGACGGGTGCGCGAGTCCATGACGACGACGCGGTAGTAGGGGGCGCGAATCTTGCCGAAGCGCTTCAGACGGATCTTGACAGCCACGTGTGTGGTTCTCCTTCAGGGATCTGGGGGCCGGTCGGCGGCGCCGCGTGGGGGCAGCGGGGCCGGGTGACCGACGAACGGAACGGAGCGCGCGGAGGATAGAGGGTCGTCCGGGCTCACGCTCAGTGCTGGACCATTCTGCCAGACGACGCCGCCCGCGCGCACCTCGGACGCGCGGGCGGGGCGGGGTGCACCCGGGCTGGCTCGGCTCAGCGGTCCTTGAGGTACTTCTCGAAGCCCGCGGGCAGGTTCAGCTGGGACGGGTCGAAGTCGGTCATGTCGGGCATCGTCCCGCCCTGCCCGAACACGCCGCCGGCGGCGGGGCGGGATCGGCGCTCCTCCAGGGCCCTGCGCTCGGCGGCCGCCTTGGCGGGGTTGCCGGACTTCACCTTGGTCTTCTTGGCGTTCCTGCCCTTGGACTTGCGGCCCGGGCCGGGGCCCATGCCCGGCATGCCGGGGACGCCGCCGCCGGCGAGCTTCTTCATCATCTTCTGCGCCTCGGCGAAGCGCTCCAGGAGGGCGTTCACCTCGGTCACCTGCACGCCCGATCCCTTGGCGATGCGGGCGCGCCGGGAGCCGTTGATGATCTTCGGGGCGACGCGCTCGTGCGGCGTCATGGAGTGGATGATCGCCTCGACGCGGCCGATCGAGGACTCGTCGAACTGCTCGAGCTGCTGCCGCATGCCCTGGGCGCCGGGCATCATGCCCAGCAGCTTCTTCATGGAGCCCATCTTCTTGAGCTGCTGCATCTGGGTCAGGAAGTCGTCGAAGGTGAAGTCCTCCTGGTCCGCGAACTTCTTGGCCATCTTTTCGGCCTCGGCGCGGTCCCAGTTCTGCTCGGCCTGCTCGATCAGGGAGAGCACGTCGCCCATGTCGAGGATGCGGGAGGCCATGCGGTCCGGGTGGAAGACCTCGAAGTCCTTCAGGCCCTCGCCGGTGGAGGCGAACATGATCGGCTTGCCGGTCACGTGGCGCACGGACAGGGCCGCGCCGCCGCGGGCGTCGCCGTCGAGCTTGGTGAGGACGACGCCGGTGAAACCGACGCCCTCGTTGAACGCCTGGGCGGTGGCCACGGCGTCCTGGCCGATCATCGCGTCGATGACGAAGAGGACCTCGTCCGGCTGGACGGCGGCGCGGATGTCCGCGGCCTGCTGCATCAACTCGGCGTCCACGCCGAGACGGCCGGCGGTGTCGATGATGACGACGTCGTGGTACTTGGTGTTGGCCTCGTCGATGCCGGCACGGGCCACCTGAACCGGGTCGCCCGTGGCGGCCTCGAACTCGGAGGACACGCCCGGGTGCGGGGCGAACACCGGGACGCCGGCGCGCTCGCCGTTGACCTGCAGCTGCTTGACGGCGTTGGGGCGCTGGAGGTCGCAGGCCACGAGCAGCGGGGTGTGGCCCTGGGACTTGAGCAGGTGGGCGAGCTTGCCGGCCAGGGTCGTCTTGCCGGCGCCCTGGAGGCCCACCAGCATGATCACGGTGGTGCCGGTCTTGGCGTGCTGGATGCGCCGGGTCTCCCCGCCGAGGATCGCCACGAGCTCCTCGTTGACGATCTTGACGACCTGCTGGCCCGGGTTCAGGGCCTGCGAGACCTCCTCGCCGAGGGCCCGCTCCTTGATCTGCGCGATGAACTGGCGCACCACGGGCACCGCGACGTCCGCGTCCAGGAGGGCGCGGCGGATCTCGCGCGCGGTGGCGTCGATGTCCGCCTCGGTGAGCCGCCCCTTGCCCTTGAGGTTGCGGAACGTGGCTGTGAGGCGGTCGGACAGGGAGGTGAACACGGCGGGTGTGGTCCTTCGAAGCGGGGTCGACTGATCCGGACTCGGTCGGTCGCGGGCGCCGGGGGTCTGCCCCCGGCGCCCGCCAAGCCTAGCAACCCGAGCCGGGGCTCACTCCGCGGCGGCCGTGCTGCGGGCCTGCGCGTCCGTCGGCACGGGCACGCCGCCGAAGCCGACGTCGTAGGCCGTCTCGTCGTGCAGCGTCAGGTCGACGCCGCGCTCCTCCTCCTCGACGCTGACGCGCAGGCCGAGGGTCGCGCGGAGCACGAAGGCGATCACCGCGGTGACGACGGCGGTGAACACCACCGCGACGACGACGGCGACGGTCTGCGCGAGGAGCAGGGATCCGTCCCCGCCGTGGAAGAGGCCCGCGTGCCCGGTCTCCGGCAGCGCGAACAGCCCGATCAGCAGGGTGCCCAGGATGCCCGCGGTCAGGTGCACGCCGACCACGTCCAGCGAGTCGTCGAAGCCCCAGCGGTACTTCAGGTTCACCGCGAGGGCACAGGCCGCGCCGGCGACGAGGCCGATGACGACGGCCCCCAGCGGGCTGACGAAGGCGCAGGCCGGCGTGATCGCCACGAGGCCCGAGACGATCCCCGAGGCGGTGCCGATCGACGTCGGGCGCCCCCGGCGCAGCCACTCGACGAGGACCCAGCCGAGCATGCCGGCGGCCGCGGCGACGAGCGTGGTGACCCAGGTGAGGCCGAGCTGCTCCACATCGGAGGCCGCACCGCTGTTGAATCCGAACCAGCCGAACCACAGCAGGGCCGCACCGAGCATCGTGAACGGCACGTTGTGGGGCCGGTGGGCGGCGTCGACGCCGAAGCCCTGACGCTTGCCCATCATCATGGCCAGGACGAGCGCGGCCACGCCGGCGCTGATGTGCACCACGAGCCCGCCCGCGAAGTCGAGCGCCTCGCCCAGCCGGGCGCCGATCGCGCCGTCGGCGGAGAGCAGGCCGCCGCCCCAGACCATGTAGGCCAGCGGCGCGTAGACCAGCGTGACCCACACCGGCACGAACACGCACCAGGTCGAGAACTTGGCGCGGTCGGCGACCGCGCCGGAGATCAGGGCCACCGCGATGATCGCGAAGGTGGCCGAGAAGCCGACGGAGATCAGGTCCCCGTCCGCCATGGACTGCACGGCGCCCAGATCGTTCAGCGGGCTGCCCACGATCCCGGCCAGCCCGTCGCCGCTGGTCATGCCGTAGGCCCACAGGATCCACGCCACGCCGATGAGGCCCATGGACACGAACGACATCATCATCATGTTCAGTGCCGACTTCGCGCGGGTCATCCCGCCGTAGAAGAGGGCCAGTCCGGGGGTCATCAGGAGCACCAGTGCGGCCGCCGTCACGGTCCACACCGCTCCGGCGTCCAGGGGTGTCGTCTCGGTCATCAGGGGCCGCCCTTCGGTCTGCGCCGGCGGGCCCCGCGCGAGCGCCGAACCCGTTCGGCGTCGCTGCCCGGCCCGTGATCGGGCCGTTGGGGGGAGCATAGCGTCCGCGTCGTTCCGCGACGGAATGTGACGCGCGCCTCTCTCGAGGGGTGCGCCGGGTCCGCGGGGTGCGGCCGCCCGGGACGCGAGCGGGCCCCGTCCGACCGTGTCGGACGGGGCCCGGAGGCGTGGCGGATCAGGCGGCCAGCAGCGCGTCCACGAAGCCCTCGGCGGAGAACGGCGCGAGGTCGTCCGCGCCCTCGCCCAGGCCGATGAGCTTGACGGGCACGCCGAGCTGGCGCTGGATCGCGACGACGATGCCGCCCTTGGCGGTGCCGTCCAGCTTGGTGAGCACGATGCCGGTGACGTCCACGACCTCTGCGAAGACCTTCGCCTGGGTCAGGCCGTTCTGGCCCGTGGTGGCGTCCAGGACCAGGAGGACCTCGTCCACCTCGGCCTGCTTCTCGATGACGCGCTTGATCTTGCCGAGCTCGTCCATCAGGTTGGCCTTGTTCTGCAGTCGGCCGGCGGTGTCCACGAGCACGACGTCCGCCTCGCGCTCGATGCCGGTCTTCACGGCCTCGAAGGCCACCGACGCGGGGTCCGCGCCCTCGACGTCCGAGCGGACCGTCTCCACGCCCACGCGGGCGCCCCAGGTGGCGAGCTGCTCGGCGGCGGCGGCGCGGAAGGTGTCCGCGGCGCCCAGCACCACGGTGCGGTCCTCGGCGACGAGCACGCGGGCGAGCTTGCCCACGGTGGTGGTCTTGCCGACGCCGTTGACGCCCACGACCATCGTCACGGCCGGGTGGCCGTCGTGCGGGGTGGCGGCCAGGCGGCGGTCCATGGAGGGGTCCACCATGGCGACGAGCTCCTCGCGCAGCAGCGCGCGCACCGACTCCGGGTCGCGGGTGCCGTCCACGGTCACCCGGGCCTTGAGCCGGTCCACGAGCTCCATGGTGGGCTCGGTGCCGAGGTCCGCCATGAGGAGGGTCTCCTCGATCTCGTCCCACACGTCCTCGTCGATGTGGTCGCGCGAGAGCAGGGCCAGCAGCCCCTTGCCGAAGACGTTGTTGGACTTGAGCAGGCGCGCGCGCAGGCGCTGCAGACGGGTGCCGGCGGCCTCGGGGCGCTCCAGCTGCCGCTCGGGGGCCTCCGCGGCCTCCACGGGCTCAGCCACGGGCGCGGCGGCGTGGGAGCCGGCCCGCCCCGTCTCCTCCAGCGCCTCCTCCGGGGCGGGCGCGGAGGACGGATCGGCCACGAGACCGGCAGGGGCGGGATCGTCGGCGTCGCGCAGCTCGGTGTAGGTGCCCTTCGGCGGGGCGACGGGGCGGTCGAGCAGACCGACCAGCACGACGCCGAGCAGCAGGGCCAGGACGACGGATATGACGATGACTGTGATCACGGGTTCCAGTCTGTCACAGGGGACGGAGGCCCAGCCGGGGCCGCGGGCGGGCGAGGGACCGCGCCCCGCCGCCGCGCCCGGTGAGAGTGAGAGGATGTGCGGCATGCCCACCACCCCGTCCGACGCCCGCGCGCCCCTGCCCCGCGAGATCAAGGTGCTCGTGGCGGCCGCGTTCGTCATCGCCATCGGCTTCGGCATCATCGCTCCGCTGCTGCCCCAGTACGCCGAGCGCTTCGCGTCGGACTTCGCGAACCCGGCCACCGCCGTGGCCGCCGTCGTCTCGGCCTTCGGCCTGACGCGCCTGCTGTTCGCGCCGCTGTCCGGACGACTGACCAACCGCCTCGGCGAGACCCCCGTGTACATGACGGGCGTCCTGATCGTGGCGGCGTCCATGTACTTGATCGCGTTCGCGCAGGACTACACGCAGCTGCTGGTGTTCCGCGGCCTCGGCGGCGTGGGATCCACTCTGTTCACCGTCTCCGCCATGGCCTTCCTGGCCAGCAAGTCCCCGCCCTCGATGCGCGGGCGGGTGTCCGGGGCGTACGCCTCCGCGTTCCTGATCGGCAACATCGTCGGGCCGATCGTGGGCTCCGTCCTGTCCGTGTTCGGCTATCGGGTGCCGTTCCTGATCTATGGCACCTCCCTGGTGATCGCGGCGGCCATCGTGTTCTTCCTGCTCAAGGACACCCGCCTGCAGGACCGCGCCGCCGCGGACTCCCGCCCGGTGATGCGGCTTAGGGAGGCCCTGGACCACCCCTCCTATCGGGCGGCTCTCGTGTCCATGTTCGCCAACGGCTGGGCCACCTTCGGCGTGCGCAACGCGGTCACCCCGCTCTTCGCCGCGAGCGCATTCACCGGGACCGCCCTGCTGGGCTGGACGGTCACCCAGGAGAACCAGGCGCTCATGGCCGGTTTGGCCCTGTCCGTGTTCGCCGCCGGCAACGTGGCGGCCGTGACGTTCAGCTCCCGCGTCTCCGACGTCCGCGGTCGCAAGCCGCTCATCCTCCTCGGACTGGCCGTGATGGCCGTGTGCACGGGCGTGATCGGCTTGATGACCTCGCCCCTGCTGTTCCTGGTGGCCTGTCTGCTGGCCGGCGCGGGCACCGGCACGCTCAACGCCCCGCAGCAGGCCGCCGTCTCGGACCTGGTGGGCCAAGGCCGCAAGGCAGGGCCGGTGATGTCCGTCGCGCAGATGGCGGCGGACCTGGGAGCCATCTCCGGCCCGATGCTCGTGGGCCTCGTGGTGGACGGGGCCGGCTACGGCTGGGCGTTCGCCGTCACGGGCGCCGTGCTCGCCGTCGGCTTCCTCGCCTGGCTCCGGGCCCCGGAGACCAACCTGCCGATCGCCCCGGGCGGGCCGCGCACGGGCGCGCTGCCGAAGATCGCCCCCGAGGACATCGCGCCGCCATCCCGCGACGCCTGATCTCGAAGTACTGGAGACGGCTGAGGCGCCCCCCGGCGTTGGTGGGCGCCCTCTCTCGTGCCGGGCGGCCTCAGGCGCCGTCGAAGGCGGGAAGGCGCTCCCCCACTCCCAGCAACTGGGCGATGCCGGAGACGGTGCGCTCGGCTGCACGGCCGTCGCCGTAGGGGTTCACGGCGTTCGCCATGGCCCCGTAGGCCGCCTGGTCCTGGAGTAGGCGGGCCACCTCGGTGACGACGACCTCCTCGTCCGTGCCGATCAGGCGGACCGTGCCCGCGGACACGGCCTCAGGACGCTCGGTGTTCTCCCGCATCACGAGCACGGGCTTGCCGAGGGAGGGGGCCTCCTCCTGCACGCCGCCGGAGTCGGTGAGGACCACGTCGGCCACGGAGAGCAGGTGCGTGAACTCCCCGTAGGCCAGGGGCTCGGTGACGAGCACGTTCGTCAGCCCCTCGAGGGCCGGGAGGATGGCCTCGCGCACCACGGGGTTCCGGTGTGCGGGGAGGACGAACGTCACGTCCGCATGCTCGCGGGCCAGGCGGGCCAACGCGCGCCCGACCCCGCGCATCGCGTCGCCCTGGTTCTCGCGGCGATGGGTGGTCACCAGCACGACCCGTCGTCCGGACGACTCGAGTTCGGCGAGCGCGGGATCCTCGAACGGCACGCGCCGCTCCACGGCCTCGAGCAGCGCGTCGATGACCGTGTTGCCGGTGACATACACGTCCTCTTCCGCCACGGCCTCGCGCAGGAGGTTGTCCCGGCTCACCGAGGTGGGCGGCAGGTGCAGGGCGGCGATCTGGCTCGTGATCTTGCGGTTCGCCTCCTCCGGGAACGGCGAGTGGATGTCGAAGGAGCGCAGGCCGGCCTCGGCGTGGACCACGGGGATGCCGCGGTTGAACGCGGCCACCGCCGCCGCGGTGGAGGTGGTGGTGTCCCCCTGCACGACGACGGCGTCCGGCTTCTCCTCCTGGAGGACGGCGTCGAGCCCGTCGAGGGTGCGGGCGAAGACGCCGTTGAGGGTCTGGCGGGGCCGGATGATGTTCAGGTCGTGGTCCGGGACGATGCCGAACAGCTCGTTGACCTGGTCCAGCATCTCGCGGTGCTGACCGGTGACGGTGACCACGCAGTCGAAGCGGTCGTCGACACGGAGCGCTCGAACGATCGGGGCCACCTTGATGGCCTCCGGGCGCGTTCCGTAGATGGGCATGACCTTCGGCACGTGTCCTCCTGGGTGCGGTCGGTTTCCGTCGAGTCTACCGACCGACGTCCGCCGGGAGTGGGGATGCCGGTTGCTAGACTCTGGACCCGCGCCGCTCCGGTACTTCGGCCGCCGCGCTCACCATCCATAAGGAGCAGCACGCCCATGCCCGAGTCACCCGTCCCCCAGGCCGCTCCCGGGACCACCACCCAGGTGCGAGTCGACGGCGGACGCCTGGGCCGCGTGGGCGCCCGCCCCGGCCTCCTGCAGTACATCGCGTCCCTGTGGGCATTCCGCCACTTCATCCTCTTCGACTCCCGGTCCAGGATCGCGGGCGCGACGTCCATGAACGCCCTCGGCCGCGCGTGGCTCGTGCTCAATCCGATCCTCGACGGCACCGCATACTTCTTGGTGTTCGGCCTGCTACTCGGCACGGGACGCGGGATCCCGAACTTCCTGGGATACCTGATCGTGGGCGTGTTCCTCTTCCGCTACACCACGCAAGCGATGGTCGCTGGATCCCGCTCCATCTCTGGCAACCTCTCGATCGTGCGGGCCTTCCGCTTCCCCCGGGCCACCCTCACGATCGCGACCAACATTCGTGAGCTCCTACTGTTCGGTCCGACGCTCGTGACAATGATCCTCCTCGTGTTGGTCCTCCCCCAGGCCGAGACCATCACGTGGCGCTGGCTGCTGCTGGTGCCCCTGCTCGCTGTCCAGACCGCCTTCAACATCGGGCTCTCGCTCCTGCTGGCGCGCGTGGTCGCCCGGTGGCCCGACGTGGCAAACCTCATCTCGTTCGGCACCCGAATCTGGCTGTACCTCTCGGCGGTGTTCTTCAGCGTCGACCGCTTCGCATCACACCCCGTGATGGTCACCGCCATGCATCTGAACCCCATGTACTGCGTGCTCGACATCGCCCGGCAGTCACTGCTTTACGGCCGGGACGCCGAACCCGCCCGGTGGCTCGTCCTCCTCGCATGGACGGCCGTCGTGCTGGCCGTCGGGCTCGTCGTGTTCTGGCAGGCCGAGGAGAAGTACGGGGAGGAGCGATGACCACGGACTCTCCCACACTCCAGCCCGCCGTCGTCGTGGACGGCGTCTCGATGACGTACCGCGTCCGCTCCGCCGAGGCCGTCCAGCGCGGCGGAGGTCCCCAGCGCCTGCTGCGCGGGGCCCGCGGGGTCCGAACGAGCACGGTCGAGGCTCTTCAGCCGCTGTCCTTCCTCGTCGAGCGCGGCGAGGCCGTGGGCGTCATCGGGACCAACGGCTCCGGCAAGTCCACGCTCATGAAAATCATCACGGGGCAGCTGCAGCCGACGACCGGCCATGTCTACGCCACCAGCACGCCCGTGATGCTCGGCGTCAACGCCGCACTCGTGCGCCAGGTCTCGGGCGAGGACAACATCATGCTCGGGTGCCTCGCCATGGGCATGACCCGGGAACAGGCGCGCGCCAAGCGCGACGACGTCGCGGAGCTCTCCGGCCTGGACGAGGCCTCACTGCAGCTCCCGCTCAAGGCGTACTCCTCGGGCATGGCTGCGCGGCTGCAGTTCGCGATCGCGACCGCCGTGGACCCCGACATCCTCGTCATCGACGAGGCCCTCAACACCGGTGACGCGCAGTTCCGGGCGCGTACCCGGGCCCGCCTCGACCTCCTCCGGGAGAACGCGGGCTGCGTATTCCTTGTCAGCCACTCCCTCAGCACACTGCAGGAGATGTGCACTCGGTGCCTGTGGATCGAGAAGGGCGTGCTCATCATGGACAGCAACCCCCGTTCCGTCACGCGCACCTACGCCCGTTACGCCAAGCGGATGGCCCAAGGCGAGCACGACGAGGCCGCGAAGATCCTTGCCGACGAGCACGGCGTGCTGCGTCAGACGGCAATCACCTGGGTCGGATCCGCGCCGGCGGGTGCACTGACCCCATGACTGCCGCGGCAACGGGCCCCTTCCTGCGCCGGTGGTCAGCCCGCGGGCTCGTGGTAGCGGACCGCGCCGTAGAACGTCTGGGCAAGACAGCCGGTCATGCGGCACGGATAGCACGGGGCAAACTCGGGCGCACCGTGTTGCCCACCGACGCTCTCCTGCCCGTGGGCGACGGGCGGATCCCGTGCCGAACCGACGACGAAGCCCTGCCGGCCGCGCTCCTGCCGCTGCCCGCTCCTCGCCGCGCGTTGCGCGCACTCGCCGGCCCCGTGCGTCCCTCCCTCGACGCCTGGGCTCCGTGGGGCCCGCAACCCTCCGACGCCCCGGCCGTCGTGCTCCTACCGGTCCACCAAGCGATCAACGGCACCTGGGACCTTGCGGCCGCCGCCGTCCTGGCCCGCGAGCGGGCCGCAGCCCATCCCGAGACGATCCCCCCGCACACGGTCCTGCTGTGCTCGCGTGCTCAACGCGGGGAGGCACTGCGCCTGCTGCGGGCCGGGAGCCTGCGGGATCCCCGCGGCGTTCAGCTCCTCTCCGCCGACCCGCTTAAGGGCGGAGCAGCCCCGCCCGCCCTCCTGGCCGACGCCCTGCGTCTCGTGGACGCCGTCCTCGTGCCGCAGGGAGCCGCGCCTCCCCAGTCCGCGATCCACACCGCGCACGCGGCCGGACGGCCCGTGCTGGAGGGGCCGACGGCCCCTCCGCTCCCGGAGGTCGTCTCCCTCGGGCGCGCCGCCCGACTGGACCTCGCCCGCGAGCTCGGCGGAACCGACCTCGGGCGGACAGCGGACGCGCCGACACCCACCGTCGAGGAGGTGCGTGAGACCCGCCGCGTCGTCGTGGCCGGCCACGACTTGAAGTTCGCAGGCGAGGTGATCGAGGCCCTTCAGGCTGAGGGCCACGAGGTCCGGATCGACCCGTGGGCCGGCCATGCGCGGCATGACCACGAGCGCAGCCGTGCGCTCGCCGACTGGGCCGACGTCGTCCACTGCGAATGGAGCCTCGGCAACCTGGCCTGGTACTCCAGGCGGCTCCCCCATCACACCCGCCTGACAACCCGTACCCACCTTCAGGAAGCCTCAACGTCGTTCCCGGCGAGAACCCGCGTCGACCGTGTCGACGCGTGGGTCTTCGTGGCTTCTCACGTGCGCGACCAGGTCCTCGGCGACCTTACGGACCGGCCACGGAGCGTGCAGGTCGTGCCGAACGGCGTGGCGGACCCCGGCCAGGACGTGCGCGACGCCTCCCTGCGGCGTCCCGAGTTGCGCTTCACACTGGGGCTGGTCGGTGTGCTCCCCGAACGCAAGGGGCTCCACACGGCGCTCGACGTCCTGGCGGCGTTGCGTGCAGAGGATCCCCGGTTCTGCCTCCGGATTCGAGGTCACCATCCCGAGGAGCAGGCCTGGGTCGCATCCCGTCCAGCTGCCCGCGAGTACTACGCGACACAGCACGCCCGGATAGCGGACGACCCCCTGCTGCAGGGCGCAGTGCAGTGGGACCCGCACGGCCCCGACATGACGGCCTGGTATTCCGAGGTCGGCACCGTCCTCTCGACGTCGGCGTTCGAGTCGTTCCACTTCACGCTTCCGGACGGGGCCGCCCACGGCTGCCTGCCGAGGTCGCTCGCATGGGCCGGAGCGGACCGCCTCTATCCGACGTCGTGGCTTGCACCGGACGCCAAGGGCCTCGCAGCCGCCATCGGCGCGGGAGTGGGCGACGCCGACACGTGGGCCGCGGGCGTCGACGCCGCGGCCAGGCACGTCCGGCAGTGCTTCGGCCCGGAGCGGACCACTCGCCGACTTGCCGACCTGGTCGTGGGCGCCCGCGCCTGACCCGTCTACCGCTCAGGAACGCAGCCAGCCGCGGGACCACCACAGCTGGGCGGTCCGCACCCGCCAGAGGAGCTTCCGGAACGTCCGACCGTCCATGCCCGCGGGCGGAGCTGCCGCTCCCGACTCGGCCGTCCGCTGCACGGCGGCGAGCATCTCGTCGGACATGAGCGCCGCCACTGCGTCCAGCTCGTCCGCGCCGAGAATCGCGGAGGCGAGGCCGATCGCCGTGCTCGCTGCATGCTCGTCCTGCACGGGCTCGTCGGTGCTGGGGGCCGCGTCCGGCTCCGGCTCGGGCAGGGGCGCGTGGCGCTCCGCGTAGTACGGACCGGACCAGTGCTCGTCCGCACCGTTGGCCTCGAACCGCCAGGCACGTCCGTCCAGGGGGACCGCCGTGCCCTCGGGCCACACCCGGGTGAGAGCGCCGAAGGCGGCGCGGTGGCTGACGCGCTCGGCCGCCGTGAGGGTGTCGGCGACCGCGGTGAGCTCCGCGTCGCCAAGCGGATACGCGATCATGGCCTCTCCCGCGTAGAGGGAGATGTGGCCATGCATCCAGCGGCCGGAGCGGAACTGCCGGGAGAACTGGTAAAGCGCGTCCACGTCGTTCTCCGCCGGGAGAGTCTCGAACCAGTCGCGTAGCCACCCATCCAGATGTGCCCGCTCCCGGGGAGCGAGGAGGTCGGCTCCGGCGGAGAGCACGACGCCGAGCGCGGCACCGGGTGAGTAGCGCATCTTCCTGGCGGCGCCGCCCTTGTAGAGCGGCCACTGGCCCAGCATGACTCCCCAGCCCGGTCCGGCCACGTCTGCACCGAGGTACCTGCCCGTGTGGGCCTCCGATGGCGGCACCCCTCGGGAGGCCCGAAAGGTGGCGAGGACGCGGGCATCGTCGTCGGAACCCTCTGCCAGGCTGGGGCGTGTGACACGATGCTCGACCCCAGCTCGGTCCGTGAGCATTCGCGCAACCCTCACATCCAGGTCCGAGGCCACTCCGTACGTGAGGGCGTCGAGGCGCAGACCTCGGCCGCGGGTCAGCCCCAGCAGGACGCGGCTGTCCATCCCACCGCTCATGCGCAGCTGCACGGGTCGGCCGTCGAGCTGCGCCTCGGTACGATCCATCGCGGCCTGCATCGCTTCGGCGAGGGCATCTGCGCCCTCCTCCGGGGTGTGATCCGCGCTGAGTCCGTGCATCAGCCCGGACGGGGCGTCCACCAGCTTGGCCCGGCCCCCCTCTACGGCGAGCGCCTGGTCCACCGGAACGATCCGTACGTCCTCGAAGGCGCTCTGGCCAGTCAGCGAGTAGCCGGCGTGCAGGTACTCCCGAAGGAAGCCGTGGGAGAGCCGCACCGCTCCCGGCCGTCCGTCGGCCAGGGCCAGCGCGACCAACAGTGGCCGATTCGAGAGGTACACGTAGTCGGCGTCCTCGCCCCAGTGGATGGACTCGAACGCCGGGGTCGTCCCCCAGGCGGTGACGCGGGCGTTCCACCGTTCCACCAGAACGGTCACGTACTGCCCCCAGACGGGACGCTCGTAGACCAGTCGGGCGGCGCGGCGCCGCACGTGCCGCACCACGTCCGCGGCGACCTCGTGCCCCGCGCTCACCGCCCAGCGATCGCCGGCAGGCGTCAGCGGCGCGGGCATTCCCTGCCGCGACCACACCAGTGCCGCAGTGGCCGCGGAGGGGCGGACCTCGACGGGCTCCGCGTCATAGTCCCCGCCGACGAACGGCGCGTAGCCGTGCGCCGCGCGCTGGAGCACGCGCCTCGCGTCATCGGGCGGGCTCGCATCGGCATCACGTCGCATCACCAGCAGGAATTCAGTCACTGCACACCTCCGGGACCACGTCGACTCCGTGCCGACGGCACTCGGAGTCTATCCAGGGGCACGTCGTCCGGCCTCTCAGCCGGCCTCCGGCACGTCCACGCCGAGTCGCCGGTAGAGCTCGACGACGCGCCGCGCGTTGGCGCTCCACGTGCGGGTCCGCAGGGCCCACTCCCGGCCGGCGGCTCCGAGCCGCGCGCGCTGCGCGGGGTCGGCGAGCAGCTCCCCGAGCACCCCGGCCCACGCGGCCGGGTCCTCCGGGGGGACGAGCCGGCCCGTGACGCCGTCCTCGACGAGCTCCGCGAGCGCCGGCAGGTCCGAGGCGACCACGGGAGTGCCGGAGGCGGAGGCCTCAACGGACTTCATGGGCGTCACCGAGCGGGTCACCGGGAGGTCCCGGCGCGGGACGACGAACACGTCGAGGCTCGCGTGCTCCCATGCCGCCTCCTCACGGGCCACCCGGCCCGGGAAACGGCAGATCTCAGCGATCCCCAGCTCGTCCGCGAGCGCGCGCAACGCGGGCAGACTCACGCCGTCGCCCGCTATGGACACGCGGAGCCGCGGATGCTTCGGGGCGAGCAGCGCTGCCGCGCGCAGCAGGGTGTCCAGTCCCTCGTAGTCGACGAGGGAGGAGACCGTGCCCACCACGAGGTCCTCGAGGTCCAGGCCGAGGCGGGCCCGGGCCTCCCCGTGGGACGCCGGCTCTGCGAGGAACCGCTCGCCCACGGCGTTGGGGCACAGTGTGATCTGCTCCGCCGGCACGCCCTGCTCCTTGAGCCTGGTCGCCATCGCGGCGCCGAGGGTGATGACGGCGTCCGCCGAGCGGGCGGCCTCCGCCTCCGCGGCCACGAAGCGGCGGTAGCGCTCGGAGTTCCGCACTGCGGGCCCGCGCTGGGACGCCCAGGTGTCTGCGAGCTGGCCCCGGACCTCGTACACCCACGGGATGCCGTACGCCCGCGCCACGGCACGCACAGCTGCGGCGTTCACGAAGTGGGTGGTGGTGTGCAGGGCCTGGGGGCGGAAGCGCTCCACCTCGACGGCCAGCAGGCGGGCGTGCTGCTCGATGCGCGCGGCCTGCCCCTGGGCGAGGCGCCAGGGGGTGAGCCGGCGATACGTCACGTCGTCGATGACGTCCATGCGGCGCGCCCACGGCACGCCGACCTGCGCAGGCCAGCCGGGCCGGGTCACGGCCTCGACCTCCACACCGGCCTCCGCGAGCGAGCGCAGCACCGAGTGCGAGCGCTGCGCGTAGCCGGAGCCGGTGTGCGGCAGGGAGTTGGTGAGCACGTGCAGCACGCGCCCGGTCATGGGCCGGTAGTCCGGGACAGGCGGTAACGTAGGCCACTCCCCCGCAAAGGCCTCCGCCTCGCCCACGAGCCGCCGGTGCAATGCGGCCGTCGTCCGGTGCCCGGCCGACGCCGCGACGGCACCGGCCAGGTCCCCCCGGTGCTGCGCCAGGCGCGCAGCCACGGCGTGCCAGCCGCCGGAACGACGCTCGGTGGGCACGGCCTCCAGCAACGCGGCGCACAGCGCCTCATCGTCCAGCAGCAGGGCGGCGTCCGCCCGCGCCACCACGTCCCATGCCGGCGCGGCACCGTCGGCGCCGGCGTCCAGGGTGTCCCGCGCGGCGGCGGTGCGGCCCTGCATCTGCAGGCCCACGGCCCGCGCGACGGCACCGGGCACTGTCCGCTCGACAGTGCGTCCGGCGGGTTCACGCCACCTCGCCGGCAGCCGGCCCGAGCCCTGCAGGACGAGGCGCAGCGGGTCGTCCACGACGTGCTCGCGGACGAGCTGCTCCATCAGGCTCGCGTGCCGCAACCAGGGGACGGCGCACACCGTCTCGAGAGCCGCCCGGACCCGGGACATTGGCCCCACAGCGTGCTCAGGCCCCAGCGCGCCACTGGCCGCGCGTGTCGATCACGCGCTTGCCCGCGGCCTGCACGGCGAGGCCCGCGAAAGCGTCGTGGTCCACGAGCAGCAGGACGACGTCGGCCTCGGCCACGGCCTGCTCGGCCGGGACGAAGCGCACGTTCTCCTTGCCCTGCAGCTTCGCGGGCAGCTCGTCCACGTGCGGCTCGGACACGAGCACGGTGGAGCCGGAGAACTCGTCCGCGAGCTGGGCGGCGATGTTCAGCGCCGGCGACTCGCGCAGGTCGTCGATGTTCGGCTTGAAGGCGAGGCCGAGGGCAGCGACGACCGCCGGGCGGCCCTCCTTCTGCTGCACGTCGAACGCGGCGGCTTTGGCCCGCTCGATGACCCACTGCGGCTTGGCGTCGTTGATCTCGCGGGCGGCGCGGATGATGCGCGCGGTCTGCGGGGCGGCGTCCACGATGAACCACGGGTCCACCGCGATGCAGTGCCCGCCGACGCCGGGGCCCGGCTGAAGGATGTTCACGCGGGGGTGGTGGTTGGCGAGCTCGATGAGCTCCCAGACGTCGATCCCCTGCTCGGCGCAGATCAGGGACAGCTCGTTGGCGAACGCGATGTTCACGTCGCGGAAGGAGTTCTCCACGAGCTTGGCCATCTCCGCGGTGCGGCAGTCGGTGAGGAGGATCTCGCCCTCGCAGAAGGAGCGGTACAGGTCCCGGGCGCGCTCGGCGGCGGCCGGGGTGGAGCCGCCCACGATGCGGTCGTTGGTGACGAGCTCCACCATCACGCGGCCGGGGAGCACGCGCTCGGGGCAGTGCACGAAGTCCAGCGGGGCGTCCTTCAGGTCCGGACGGGCCTCGCGGATCACGTCGGCCATGTGGTCGGTGGCGCCGGGGGGCGAGGTGGACTCGAGGATCACGAGCTCGTCGCCGGTGAGCTGCGGGGCCAGCCCGCGCGCGGCGGCCTCGATGTAGGACAGGTCCGGGGCGTGGTCGCCCTGGAAGGGGGTGGGCACCGCGACGATGTAGGCGTCGGCCTTGGGGGTCTCCAGGGAGGCGTCCAGGCGGCCGGCGGCCACGTTGCGCTCGACGAAGTCGGCGAGGTCGGGCTCCACGAAGGGGACCTTGCCGGCGTTGACCGCGTCCACGGTCCGCGGGCTGACGTCCACGCCGTGCACGGTCAGCCCGTTCTCCGCCAGGATCGCTGCGGTCGGCAGGCCGATGTAGCCCAGGCCGATGACGGCGACAGTGGAGATGGTGCTCATGGAAGGATCCCTTCGTTCATGGCGCGCCACGGTGCCGGGCGCATGGTTCGGTTCTGGCTTTCGAGTATAGGGAGGCGGGCCTTGGCCCCCCGGCGGTCAGCCGGTGAAGAGCACTGCTCGCCACTGCTCGGCCACGGCGTCCTCCGAGTAGCGACGGACGTCGGCGCGGGCGCGCTCGGACAGATCCGCCCAGCCCCTGCCGGGCACGTTCGCCTCGAGCACGCGCCGGGCGGCCTCGGCGGTGTCCGCCAGGACCCACTGGTCTCCGAAGACGCCGCGGGCGCCCGGGCGGTCCCACACGAGCGGCACCGCACCGGACACCATGCCCTCGACTGGTGCCAGGTGGAAGCTCTCCGTGGTGCTCGGCGAGAGCATCCAGCCGACCTTGGTGTACCAGGTGCCCATGTCGGCCCCGAACGGCTCGAAGGCGACCGCCTCACGCAGCGGACCCGCACCCAGACGGGCGAAGAGGTCCAGATACCCCTCACGCTGGAGCGGCTTGCGCCACTCATGCGGATACTCCCAGGGCATGCGACCCCGGATGTGCAGGGTGTAGCGCTCGTCCTCCGCACGCAGACGTGCCAGCAGGTCGAGCGCCCGATCCGGTCGCTTCAGCAGCGGGACGATCCCGACCATGCCGAGACGGAACTCCCGCCCATCCCGCCCTGGACGGTCTAGGTCCGCCAGGCTGACCGCGTTCGGCACCACGTGGACCCGCTCGGCGGGGATGTCCAAGGTGTCGAGGACATATCCGCGGTTGAGGTCGGAGACCGTCACCAGCGCGTCGACGCGGGAGACGTCGAGGTCCTCAAGCCACGCACCGCGCAGCTCGAACATGTGCAGGCGCACCACGAGCCGCTGATCCGGACGGACCCGCTGCGAATACCACACGGCGTTCGGGCCGGCCCACTCGCACACCACCACGTCGGCCTGGGCGAGCATCCGTTCCGACCCGGCCTCGTCGTGCGTGTGCAGGGTCGCCCAGTGGTCGATGGTGAGCTCCACGTCGGGGTCCGCACGGAGAATGTCCACGAGTTCACCCGCGAACTTGAGGTCGTGCCCGGCCAGCAGGACCCGGGTGCGCTCGTCGCGCGGCCGCGCCAGCGCCCGTGGGGCCTGCGCCACGCCGACCCGCTCCAACACCGCCGCGAGCGCCTCCGCCCGTCGGCTCATCCGGTAGGGCTCGGCCGCGCGCAGGACGCGCTCGGACAGGGCTGGCAGGTCGGCACGCGCCTCCGCCAGCCGCGATGCCAGGTCGGACGCCCCGTCATGGAGGGCGTCCGCGAAGAGCGGGTAGTCCTCGCCGAGCAGGTCCTCGTGGATCGTCGTGCGGTTCACGAGCGGGGGCACTCCGAGTGCGCAGCTCTCGAGCACCTTGGTCGAGATCTCGAGGGAGAGGTCCAGGTCGGGGGCGCGCCACCCGAGCGAGACGTCGGCACGGGCCATGGCGTCCATGCTCTCCTCGCGGCTGAGGGCGCCCGTCCAGGTGAATCCCGGCGCCGGCGTCTCCAGGACTTCATGCATATGGGCTGCCCAGCCCGGGTGCTTGGGCTCACGGTGGACCTTGTCCCCCACCATCGTCAGCGTCGCGTCCACCCCGCGTGCGCGCAGGTCGGCGAGGATGTCCGGCATCCGATCCGTGCGCCAGTCGTGTGCGAACTTGCCGGTGTAGACGAGGGCCAGCTCGCTCGTGCGCTCTCCGATGTCGCCCAAGGGTCGGACGTGGTCCGGGACCATGGGGGACAGCAGCTCGGTGCGGCCGGCGGCCGCCGGGACGAGCGCCTCCAGCACGGAGCGGGCGTGCTCCGTCTGCGCGAGCATCAGGCGGCTGCCCGCAGCCACGCGGGAGACGCGGTCGATCAGGGCGTCGGGGAAGGCGCCGCCGATATAGCCGTACTCCGTGATGTAGGACCAGAGCCGCCCTTCGAAGTCGCCGCGCTCAACGACGGCAAGACACATCTCACTGCCGCGCACCAGCAGGACGTCGACGTCGAGCTCGCGGTCAAGCTCGGCGAGGGCGTGCGCCGCCTGGGCGTGCGACATGCCGCCCTCCTTGGTGTGCGGCGGGGCGTCGTGCACGGTGACGCCGGGCAGGCTCCGCAGGGGCCCGGACAGCAGGTCCCTGACCTCGGGGGCCTTGAGCTGCACGTGCACCTGCACGCCGGCGCGCGCGAAGGTCTCCGCCAGCGACGGCAGCCAGATGGCAGACCCGTCCATGACGTTGAGGTTGACGTCGCCGTAGAGCAGCACCCGGACGTCGGACAGGTGTCGGGCGGTCTCAGACACGGGCGGTCTCCTCGAGGTCATGGAGCAGGTCGGCCAGCCCGTGGGACACGTCCCCGGGGTCCTGGGTGAAGTGCGGGGCAGGGCGGGGCTCACCAGGCCGGACCGGCATCAGGGTGGACTGACGCGTCAGGAGCAGCGCACCGATCTCCGACCGGCGGCCGCCGCGCGTGACGAGCCAGCAGGTGGCGCCGTTCCGGGACGCGATGCGGGCGGCGGAGAGCAATTCCAGCAGCAGCGCGACGCCCGCGGTCGACAGGGCCCCCTCCCAGAGGCCGGTGAACCCCTCGAGGTCCACGACCACGGCCTCAGCCCGCTCCGCGACGGCCTCGGACGTGCCCGGCAGCAGCGGAACGGTGTGGTAGCCCTCGGCTCGCAACTGGTCCCGGAGGTCCGGTGCCATGATTCCCGCCACCGTGCGGTGCCCGCCGGCACTGCGCGACGTGTCCACGACGCCCAGGGCCCGTTCCAGGCGCGCGCTCGACGCAGGGTCGGCACCGACAGCGGCCGCACCGCGCCCCGCGAAGCCGCGGGGCGCGGTGCCCTTGGACTTGCCGCCGGCCAGGCCGAGGGCGTCCGTGGCCGACTCCGCCTGGCGTCGACCCATGGTGCCCCAGCGCACACCGAACAGTCCCCGGATCTCCTGGGCGACGGGCTTGGGCAGCCGACGCAGCACCCGCCCGCCCGTACGGCGGAGGGTGACGCGCTGCTCCTCGGGCACGAGTCGCGCGGCGCCGCGCAAGGCGCCCTCCAGGGGGAGCTGGGGCATCGGTGAAGACCTGTTCTGCTCGGGACGTCGGCCCGCCGATGCGTGCCGTTGGCTCTACCGAGGGTAACAGCGCACCGTCATCCCGAGGTCTCACGTCGGGAGTCCTGACGGTCAGCGTCGGACCAGGCCTCGCAGGACGGTCTCGTACCGGGCGGCGATGGCGGGCAGGTGGCCGTGCTCCGCCACCCAGGCCCGGCCGCCGTCGCCCACGCGGGTGCGGGACGGATCGTCGGCGAGGGTCGCGAGGTGCGCGGTGAGGTCGCCGGCCGTGGGACCGACGACGTCGGCGCCGCCGGCGGCCCGCAGGATGCGGGCGGGCTCGCCGTCCACCTGGCCGGTCACGTGCCGGCCCACGGCGAGGGCCTCGTAGGTCTTGGAGGGGATGGTGTGGCGGAAGCTGGCCCAGTCCGGCCGCAGGCACACCACCAGGGTGTCCGCCCACGCGTACTGCTCCGTCAGCGCGGCACCGGACACCGGCGGCACGAACTCCACCCCGGCCTCCAGCTCCGCGTCCAGGGCCTCGAGCGCGGCCCGGCGGGTGCCGTCGCCGACGATCCGCACGTGCACGCCCGGGTGTGTGGCGCGCAGCCGGGCGGCAGCCTCCACGAGCCGCTCGAGCCCCTGGCTCTCCCCCAGGTTGCCCAGGTACAGCACGTGCAGCTCGCCGGCGGTCCGGTCCCGCGGCGGGGCCACGGGGACGCGCTCGAGGTCCACGCCGTTGGCGAGCACCTCGACGCGGCGCATGCCGCGGCCGCGCAGCGTGGCCGCGAAGCCCTCAGTCACCGTGACGACGAGGTCGGCGGCGCGCTGGCCGCCCGTGACCACCCGCTCCATCAGGGTGCCGAGCAGGCCCGGGTGCACGCCCGCCTCCCGGGCGAGGTCCGGCCAGGCGTCCCGCATCTCCACCACCAGCGGGCGGCGGCGCAGCACGGCCAGGGCCCGCCCGGCCACGACCACGGGCAGCGCCGGCAGGGTGGCCACCACCACGTCCGGGCGCGGCAGGACGAGGCCGCGCGGCACCGCCAGCACCGCGTGCACGGCGGCGGCGGCGAACCGGCCGTTGCGCCCGTCGCCCGAGCCCAGCAGCCGCGGCGTGGGACGCAGGCGCTCGCCGTGCTCGCCGACGCGGGTGCGCAGCCCGCCGGGGACCAGCACGTCGACCTCCCAGCCGGCCGCGCGCAGGGCCTGCACCACGGCGGCCCAGCGCCGGGCGGGCGGGGTGCGCTCCGGACGGTACGAGTGGGTCACCAGCAGCAGGCGCGGGGCACGTCCGCCGGCGCGGGTGCGGCGCTCACCCACCGCAGGGGTCCTCGCCCAGCAGGGTCCCCTCGCCGGCCGCCGTCGCCGCGGCCGGCGGGGCCGCGGCCAGCTCGGTCAGCAGGGGCGTTGCCCCCGGGGCGGCGGTCAGGGCCGGCTGGACGTCCTCCCCCGCCGCGAGCGCCTCGGGGTCGTGCGCGCGGAGGTAGGACTCGACGTCGTCGCGCTGAAGGGCGTCCCGCAGGGCGTCCATCCTGTCCGCGTCGAGGAGCACGACGTCCTGGCCGTCCGGACTCGTGCCGTAGCCGGCGCGGGGCACGGTGAACATGGTCAGCGCGGAGCGGTCGACGCCGCGCAGCTGCCAGGCCAGCGAGGCCAGGGTGGCGGAGTCCAGGCCCTCGTCCACCGTCAGGTGGTCGGAGAGGCCGGCCACCACATCCACGGCGCGGGGCGGGTTGAGGACCACGGCCGGGTCCAGGAACGCGGCGACGGCGCCGCGGACGAACCGCTGCTGGTTCTGCACCCGCATCACGTCCCCCTCGGGGAAGGCGTGGCGCTCGCGGACGTAGCGCAGGGCCGCGGTGTCCTTCAGCTCGATCCGCCCGCGCGGGTAGAAGGAGGGGTTCTTCTGGCCCGAGGAGAACGCGTGCGGGTTGCACACCTCGACGCCGCCCAGGGCGGTGGTCATGCCGCGGAAGCCCTGGAAGTCCAGTTCCGCGAGGTGGTGGACGGGCACCCCGAGCAGCTTGTCCAGCATGGCCGCCGTCAGCTCCGGGCCGCCGAGCTCGTAGGCGGCGTTGGCCTTGCGCTGCCCGTGGCCGGGGATCTCCACCAGGGAGTCACGCAGCACGGAGATCACGTAGACGTGCCGGCGGTCGGCCGGGATGTGGACGAGCATCATGGTGTCCGAGCGCTGGCTGGTCTCCGCCGAGTCCTCCGCGGCGCGGGAGTCCGAGCCCAGCACCAGGAAGTTCACCGGGCCGTCGCTCCCCGGGTCCGCGAAGGCGGCGGCCGACACCGTCTGCCGGTGTCCGTCGAAGGTGCGGGCGAGGACCAGGCCGTAGGCGCCGAGGGCGACGACCAGCAGCAGCGCCAGCACCCCCAGCACCGCGAGGAACCGGCGCAGCGGGCGACGGCGCCGGGGCCGGCCGCCTCCGCTCCGGCGGGTGGCCGGCGGGGTCGACGTCGGGGGCGCGGCGGGGGCCGGACCCCGCAGGCCCGCCAGCGGGTCGGCCGGGCCTCCCGGGCGCTCCGGAGGGATCCACGGCTGCTGCGGGGGCTGGGTCACTCGGCTCTCCTGGTCGGACGGTCGCGTCCAGTCTAGGGACCCCGGGGGCTCAGCGGGACGGCGAGCGGCGCGGGACGGGCTGGCAGACGGGGCAGCGGTGGGAGGCCCGGCCCATGAACGGCTCACGCACGATCAGCGTCCGGCGCCCCTCCGCGGCGCAGCGCCGGCAGGGCTGGCCCGTGCGCCCGTAGGCCTCGAGGGAGCGCGCGAAGTAGCCGGAGCGGCCGTCGACGTTGACGTAGATGGCGTCGAAGCTGGTGCCGCCCACCGCCAGGGCGCGGCGCATCACGTCCTGGACGGCGGCGAGGACCGCGCGGGTCTGGGCGCGGGTCATGCGCTGCGTGGGGCGCTCCGGGTGCAGCCGGGCCGCCCAGAGGGCCTCGTCCGCGTAGATGTTCCCGATGCCCGAGACCAGGGTCTGATCGAGCAGCGCCCGCTTGAGGGTGGAGCGTCGTCGCACCAGGCGCCGGTGCACGGCGTCCGGGTCGAAGTCGGGGTGCAGGGGGTCCAGGGCGATGTGCGCCGCGGAGGCCGGCACCGCGTCCCCGGTCTCCGGGTCGACGACGACGGGGTCGAGCCACCAGCCGCCGAACAGGCGCTGGTCCACGAACCGCAGCTCCCGGTCCGAGCCGTCGGCGGCCGTGACGGGCAGGCGCAGTCGCAGGTGCCGCTGGTCCGGCGCACCGGGCTCGTCCACCCGGACCTGGCCGGACATGCCCAGGTGCACCACGACGGCGTCGTCGGCGTCCTCGAGGGGCAGCCAGAGGAACTTGCCCCGGCGGGCGGGCTCCGCCAGGACCGCCCCCGACAGCCGCTCGCGGAGGGCCTCGGCGCCCCCGGGGCTGCGGCGCACGGAGCGCGCGTCGAGGACGTCGAGGTCCCCGGCGCGGGCGCCGGAGGCCCACCGTGCCATGCCCCTGCGGACGACCTCGGCCTCGGGCAGCTCGGGCACCGCTCAGCTCCCGGCGGCGGGCAGGGTGGCGGACAGCTCCGGCCAGCCCTCGGCGGCGGCGTCACGCTCCGCCTGCTTCTTGGAGCTGGCCACGGCGGAGCCGAAGGCGCGCCCGCCCACGGTGAGGGTGGCACGGAAGCGCGGATCATGCGCGGGGCCCTGGCCCTCGATGTCGTAGCGGACCTCGCCCAACCCGTGGCGGGAGGCGGCCTCCGCCACCACGGTCTTCCAGTCGGTGCTCTCGCGCAGCAGGCCCGGCTCGTCGAGGAGCGGCACGACGTGGCGATGGACGAGCGCGGCCGCGGCCACGGCGCCGTGGTCGCGGTAGACGGCGCCGATCAGCGCCTCGAAGGTGTCCGCCAGGATCGAGTCCTTGTCCGCTCCCCCGGTGCGCGTCTCGCCCGTGCCCAGCCGGACGTGCGGGCCGACGCCGATGCGCCGCGCCACCTTGGCCAGGGCGCGGGTGGAGACGATCGCGGCACGGCGGCGCGCCAGGTCCCCCTCGGGGAGGTCCGGGAACGCGGTGAACAGGTGGTCCGTCACCACGAAGCCCAGCACCGAGTCCCCGAGGAACTCCAGGCGCTCGTTGGTGGGCAGGCCTCCGTGCTCGTACGCGTACGAGCGATGCGTCAGAGCGCGCTCGAGCGTCCCGGCGGTGATGTGCACGCCGAGACGCTCGAGAAGCGCAGAGGACTCCGGGGCGGGGACGGACCCCGTCCGGGTCTGCGGGGACGCCATGTCAGGCGTCGGCGACCTTGCGGCCCTTGTACTCGTAGAACAGGGGGGTGCCGGCGGCGTCGGTCTTCAGCTCCGCCTGGTGGGGCAGACGGTAGGACACGCGGCCGTTCTCCACGGTCTTCACCAGGGAGGGAGCCTCCGCCTTCCACTGGGAACGACGGGCGCGGGTGTTGGCACGGGACATCTTCCGCTTCGGGACTGCCACGACTTATCTCTTCTCTGTCTCGGTGATGGAGGTCTCTTCGGTGGTGTCCGCGAGGGCCGCGAGCGCAGCCCAGCGCGGGTCCACCCGCTCGTGGGCGTGCCCGGCGGGCGCGTCCTCGAGCCGGATGCCGCAGTCGGCGCACAGGCCCTCGCAGTCCGGCCGGCACAGCGGCTGGAACGGCAGGGCGGTGACCACGGCGTCCCGGAACACGGGCTCCAGGTCCACGGTCTCGTGCTCCACGAGCGGCTGCTCGTCGTCGCCCTCGGCAGGCGGATCGGCGAGGAACAGCTCCTGCAGGTCCACGGTGATCCCCTCGTGCAGCGGCAGCAGACACCGGCTGCACTCGCCCGTCAGGTCCGCGTGCGCGGTGCCCGTGACGAGCACGCCCTCGTGGACCGCCTCGAGCCGGAGCTCGAGGTCCACGGGATCGCCCTCGGGGATGCCCAGCATGGGCATGGACACGGCGGCCGGGGCCGGCAGCCGCGTGGTCAGCTCGCGCTGGACCCCGGCTCCGCGCGCCAGATCGCGCACGGAGAGCACCCACGGGGAGGGTGCGCCGGACGGCACGGTGGTGGCCATGGGGGCTCCTCTCGGCAGGCGGGGTGTGGGTCCGCGACCCCCACGGGGCCACGCGGTCCGGCGCGGAACGACGTCCGGCCAGGATGGACCGACTGCCCATCCTACCGGCTCGGGCCCGCTGGACCAAAGCGGACGGGCGGCGCGGCGCGGCGCGGCGCTCAGAGCCCGGCGGCGAACCCCTTGAGCCACTCGCGCAGGTCCCCGCCGAGCTCCGGGTGCCGCACGCCGAGCTCCACGACGGCCTGCAGGTAGCCGAGCTTGTCGCCCGTGTCGTAGCGGCGGCCGCGGAACACCACGGCGTGCACGCCGAAGCCCTCCCCCTCGCCGGCGGCCAGCGTCTGCAGGGCGTCGGTGAGCTGGATCTCGCCGCCGCGGCCGGGGGCCGTGCGCTCCAGCACCCCGAACACCTGGGGCGCCAGCACGTAGCGGCCGATGATCGCCAGGTTCGAGGGGGCGTCCCCGCGCGCCGGCTTCTCCACGAGGGAGGTGACCGCCACGACGTCGTCGTCCTCACCGTCCACCGGGGCCACGGCCGCGACGCCGTAGGCGCTGACCGCGTCCTCCGGGACCTCCATCAGGGCGATCACGGACCCGCCCAGGCGATGCTGGACGTCGATCATGCGGGCCAGCAGGCCCTCGTCCTCGCCGATGAGGTCGTCGCCGAGCAGCACGGCGAAGGGCTCGTCGCCGACGTGGCGGCGCGCGCAGCCCACCGCATGGCCGAGGCCGAGGGCCTCGCCCTGGCGGACGTAGTGGATGTCCCCCACGAGGTCCGAGGCCCGGATGAGGTCGATGCGCTTGGTGTCGCCCTTGGCCTCGAGGACCTGCTCCAGCGCCGGGTGGCGGTCGAAGTGGTCCTCGAGGGCGCGCTTGTTGCGCCCGGTGATCATCAGCACGTCGCCCAGGCCGGCGGACACGGCCTCGGCGACGACGTACTCGATGGCGGGACGGTCCACGACCGGCAGCATCTCCTTGGGCATCGCCTTGGTGGCGGGCAGGAAGCGCGTGCCGAGCCCGGCGGCGGGGATGACGGCCTTGCGCGTGCGCGGGCGGGTCGGGGATGCGGCGGTGGACTGCTCGGTCATGGGATCTCCGGGTGCGGGTGCGGGGGCGGCGGTCAGGTGAGTGCTCGGCGGGCCCGGGGTCACGGGCGGGTCGCCTCGAGGCGGGCGTGGACGACGGCGGGCACGAACTCGCGGACGTCGCCGCCGAGGCCGTGGACCTCCTTGATCAGGGAGGAGGACAGGTGGGTGTAGCGGGCGTCCGCGGTGAGGAAGACGGTCTCCACGCCGGTGAGGTGGCGGTTCATGGCGGCCATGGGGGCCTCGAACTCGAGGTCGGTGCCGTTGCGCAGGCCCTTGACGATCACGCCGGCCCCGATCTCCCGGCAGAACTCCGCGAGCAGGCCCGGGCCCATGGCCTCGGCGCTCACGCCGGCCAGCCCCTGGACGCTGGCGCGGATCAGCTCGAGCCGCTCGTCCGTGCTGAAGCGGTAGCGCTTGGCCGGATTGTCCGAGACGGCGACGACGACCTCGTCGAACATGCTCGCCGCCCGGGCGATGACCTCGAGGTGCCCCTTGTGGAGGGGATCGAAGGAACCGGGGCAGACGGCACGACGCATGGGCTCACCCTAGCCCGCTGAGCACGGTCAGGCGATGCCCGCCCTCCCCTCCCGCTCGCGGCCGGACAGGGCCGGTGCGGCGCCCGATACAGTGCCGCCATGTCCCACGACTCGCCCTCCCCCGCCGACGCCGCCGCGGCCCCGTCCGACGTGCGCCTCGCCGGGCCCTGGCGCGCGGCCTCCGCCGCCGCCGGCGTCCTCCGCGACGGCGCCCCCGTGCCCACCGTGTTCGAGACGATGACGGCCCTGGCCGTCGAGCACGGGGCCGTGAACCTCGGCCAGGGCTTCCCGGACGCGGACGGTCCGCCCGAGCTCCTCGCCCTCGCCGCGGAGGCGGTCACCACCGGACCCAACCAGTACGCCCCGGGGACGGGCCGCGCCGACCTGCGCGCCGCCGTCGCCGCCCACCGGGCACGCCACTGGGGCGTGACCGAGGACCCGGACACGCAGGTCCTGGCCACCACCGGCGCCACCGAGGCGATCGCGGCGACCGTGCTGGCCCTCGTGCGGCCCGGCGACGAGGTGATCACCGTCGAGCCGTTCTACGACTCGCACGCCGCCGTGGTCGCCCTGGCCGGCGGGCGGCACGTCACCGTCCCGGTCCACGCCCCGGACTTCCTGCCGGACCCGGCGCGGATCGCCGCCGCGATCACGCCCCGCACACGGCTGCTCATCGTGAACACGCCGCACAACCCCACGGGCGCCGTCTATCCGCGCGCCCTGCTCGAGGAGCTGGTGGCGCTGTGCCGGGCGCGCGACGTGCTGATGCTCTCGGACGAGGTCTACGACCACCTCGTGCACGAGGGCCGGCACGTCACCCTCCGGGCGATCCCCGGCGCGGAGCGGATCGCCCTCACCGCCTCCAGCGCGGGCAAGTCCCTGGCCGTGACGGGGTGGAAGGTCGGCTGGCTCACCGGGCCGGCCGACCTGGTGGCCGCCGTCCGGGGAGTCAAGCAGTTCCTCTCCTACTCCTCCGGGCCGGCCTTCCAGCAGGCCGTGGCCGCGTTCCTGCCCCGGGCGGACGACTTCCTGGCCGGCCAGCTGGCCCGCCACCGCCGCTCCCGCGACCTGCTGGTGTCCGGGCTCCGGGACATCGGCCTGGACCCGGTGGTCCCGGCCGCCGGCTACTTCACCGTGGTCGACCTCGCCCCGTGGGGCGTGCGCGACGCCGCGGCGGCCGCCCGCACATGGACGGAACGGGCGGGCGTCGCCGGCATCCCCGTCTCGGCGCTGTGCCGACCGGACGGGGACCACCTGCGCTCGTGGCTGCGGCTGACGTTCTGCAAGTCCGAGGACACCGTGGCCGAGGCCGTGGCCCGGCTGACGCGCCACGCCGCCGATCTCCGCGCCGGCTGAGCGGGACCGTGACCCGGCGCGCGGGCACCGAGCGCGCGACGCCGGCTCAGCCCTCGTCCTGCCAGAAGTACAGCGCGGTCTCCCCGTAGGTCCGCACCTCGACCTGCTCCAGGCCTGCGGGCCGCTCCGGCGCGGGGTCCCGGGCCGAGCGCTCCAGCACCAGCAGCCCGCCCGCGGCCAGGCGCGCGGCAGCCGCGGCCAGCACCGCATGGAATGCCGGGCCGGACTCCGGGTACGGCGGGTCCGCCAGGATCAGGTCCGCGGAGTCCCCGGGCAGCGCCAGGGCCTGCTCCACGGACGAGGCCGCCACCTGCACGACGGGCGCCCCCAGCACGGCGTTCAGCGCGGCGGCGTTGGCGCGGCACACCTCGGCGGCGCGCCGCGCCTTCTCCACCAGCGTCACGTGCGCCGCCCCGCGGCTGGCGGCCTCGCAGCCCAGGGCGCCGGAGCCGGCGTAGAGGTCCAGCACCCGGGTGCCGTCCAGCCAGTCCCGGGCCTGGAGCCAGCTGAACAGGGCCTCCTTGGTGCGGTCCGTCGTCGGGCGCGTGCCGGTGCCGGGCACCGAGCGCAGGGGGCGGCCGGCGGCGGCGCCGGCGATGATGCGGGACATGGGGCTCAGCCCTTCTCGAGGTAGTCGGCGGCGGTCAGGTGCGCGGCCTCCCAGCGGGACACCTCGGCCGCGAGCGCCGGGTGCGCGGAGAGCCCGGGCGCCGCCGCCATGAGATCGGCGACGACGTCGGCGGCCACACCGATGACGTCGGCGTCGCCGATCACGTCGACGTGCGTCAGGCCGGAGGCGAGCCCGGACTGGGCGGCGCCCAGGACGTCGCCGACGCCGCGCTGGGCCAGGTCCGCCTGGGCGATCCGCATGCCGTCCCGGGTGGCCTCCAGCACCTCGAGCCGCCGCAGCGACGGATGCCCGTCCGCCAGACGGGTGGCCAGCAGGCAGATCGCCGCGTCCTGGCCGCGCCCCACGCGCCCCCGCAGCTGGTGCAGGGTGGACAGGCCGAAGTCGTCCGCGTCGAGGACCGCCATGACCGTGGCGTTGGGCACGTCCACGCCCACCTCCACGACAGTGGTGGCGACCAGCACGTCCGTCTCCCCACGGGCGAAGGCCTGCATGGCGGCGTCCTGCTCGGCCTGGTCCATGCGGCCGTGGACCTCGCCGATCCGCAGCCCGCCCAGCACGGGCAGCGCGCGCAGGCGCTCCGCCATCTCCGTGACGTTCGCGTGGGCCGGGTCGGCGTCGTCGGGGTCGATGCGGGGGCACACCACGAACGCCTGCCGGCCCGCGGCGCAGTGCTCCGCCACGACCTCCCAGACGCGGGCGATCACCCGGGGCCCGTGCGCCATGCGGGCGACGTGCGTGGCCACCGGCGTGCGCCCGGAGGGCAGGCCCTCCAGCACGGACAGGTCCAGGTCGCCGAACACCGTCATCGCCACGGAGCGCGGGATGGGCGTGGCCGACATGACGAGCAGGTGGGTGCCCGGGTTCGCCCGCCGCAGGGCCTCGCGCTGGTCCACGCCGAAACGGTGCTGCTCGTCGACGACGGCGAGGGCCAGCTCGGCGAACTGGACGCGCTCGGCCAGGAGCGCGTGCGTGCCGACGGCGATCCCCGCCTCCCCCGAGGCCAGCTTCAGCAGCGCCGCGCGCCGCTGGGCGGAGCGCTGGGACCCGGTGACCAGGACGACGTCCGTGCCCGGCCCCTCCTGCGCGGCCGCCCCCAGCGTGCCCGCCTCCCGGGCCAGTGGGCCCAGCAGGGCGAGCAGGGCGCGGTGGTGCTGGGCCGCGAGGACCTCGGTGGGGGCCACGAGCGCGGCCTGCCCGCCGGCGTCGACGGCCTGCGCCATGGCCCGCAGGGCCACCAGGGTCTTGCCCGCGCCCACGTCGCCCTGCAGCAGCCGGGACATCGGGTGCGGCCCGGAGAGCTCCGCGGCGAGCTCCTCCCCCACGGCCCGCTGGCCCGGGGTCAGCTCGAAGGGCAGGCGGGCGTCGAGGGCCTCGAGCAGGCCGCCGGCGCGGCGCGGGCGCGGCACGGCGGGCACGGCCTTCTCCCGCGAGCGCCGCCAGGCCAGCGCCCCCTGGACCACGAGCGCCTCCCGCAGGGACAGGGCCGTCCGCGCGGGTCCGGTCTGCTCGACGGCGTCCGGCGCGTGCAGCCGCCGGTAGGCCTCCGCCGTGCCCGGCAGCGTCTCCGGCAGGCCGAGGGCGAGCGTCGCGCGGGCGCGGATCGGCTCGGTGAGCAGCTCGGGGATCGCGTCGAGGTCCACGGTCTCGAGGACCCGGCGGACCGCCGAGCGGACCGTCCAGCTCGGCATCCTGCCCGTGGCCCGGTAGATCGGCACCGGCCGGGTGTCGACCTCGCCGGGGGCGACGTCGTCGTCCAGGAGGGCGAAGTCCGGGTTGTTCAGCGTGACCGCGCCCCGGTAGAGCGAGGTCTTCCCCTGGAACATGGCCGTCACGCCGGGGGCCAGGCGGCGCTGGGCGTCGTGGCCGTTGAAGAACGCCATGGACAGGCTCGCCCCCGCCGTGCCGGCCACGGAGGGGTCGGCCACGGTGACGTCCACGATGAAGCCGGCCCGGCTGCGCATCCGCCGCGTCGCCACCTGCTCCACGCGGGCCACCACCGTGACCTCCGCGTCCACGGGCAGCGCCGCGATGGGCGTCAGCTCCCCGCGCTCCACCCAGCGGCGGGGCACGTGGTCCAGCAGGCCGCCCACCGTGGCCAGGCCCAGCTCCTTCTCCAGCCGACCGGGCAACCGGCCGGAGAGGACCTCGCCCAGGGGCAGGTCCAGCACGCCGTCAGCGGCCATGGCCGTCCGGGGCCGGGGAGGCTGCGTCGCCCTCGGCCGGGTCGTCGGGGTGCCGATGGGCGGGGTCCCACAGGTCCGTCACGGCCACCTCCTCCGGGGCGCCTGCCGCCTCCAGCAGGGCCACCGCGTCCTCGGCCCGGGCCACGTGGACGTGCACGCGCCAGCGCAGCCGGCCGGCGCCGTCGACGGCGCGGGACAGCGGGGCCAGGATGACCGAGTCCCCGGCCTCCTCGAGGCCGCGACGGAGGCCCGCCGCGTCCACGGGCGTCAGGTCGATCGAGCACATCACCTCGACGCCGGGGGCCTCCCGCCCGTCCGCCTGCGGGTCCTCACCGGCCGCGCCGGGGCCGTCGGCCCAGCCGTGCAGCGCCGCGACGACGCCCTCGTCGAACGGCGTGCGCGTCACCTCCGCGCGCAGCGCCTCCAGCACGAGCAGGAGGCCGACCGCGCCGGCGTCGACGACGCGGGCGCGGGTCAGCGGGGCGAGCTGGCCCTCCGTGTCCTCCACGGCGCGGCGGGCGGCCTCCACGACCGACCCCAGGGCCTCGGCGGGCTCCCGTCCGCCGGCCGCGGCGGCCTCCAGGACGGTCGCGGCCTCGCGCAGCACGGTGAGAATCGTTCCCTCGCGCGGATCCGAGAGCGCCGCGCGCGCCGCCCGGTCCGCCGCGCGGGCCCCCGCAGCCAGTTCGGCCGTGGTCAGGGGAGCGTCCGGCGTCAGCGGGGCGGCCAGCCCGACGAGGGCGACCGCCAGCAGGGTCCCGGAGTTGCCGCGCGCGCTGTCCAGCGCCGCCGCGCCGGCGTCGCGCAGGACGGCCGACATGTCCGTCCCCGCCGAGCGCTCGGCGGCCTGGCGGGCGGCGCGGACCGTGGCGAGCATGTTGGACCCGGTGTCGGCGTCGGGCACGGGGAACAGGTTGAGGGCGTCCAGGCGCGGGGCGGCCTGGGCGAGCGCCGCCTCGGCGCCGCGCAGCCACGCGAGGGCGCCCCCCAGGCGGGCCCGGATCATCGTGCCTCGCTGGTGCGGATCTGGCGGCCGATCTCGTGGATGGCGGCCCAGTCCGGCCACACCACGGCCTGGCCGTCGGCCGAGTACCCGACGCCCGCCGCCGGGACGGTCGAGGTCTGGATGTCCGAGCCGCGCAGGTTCCGCATCGACCAGGCGAGAGCGGCGAGGTCGCCGGAGTGCAGTTCGGAGTCCAGCGTCAGGAACGGCGAGAAGCGCTCGACCGCCTGCTGCACCCGCCCCGGGTCGGAGAGGGTGTCCAGGGAGAGGGCCTTGGAGAACACCGCCTTCACCACGCGCTGCTGGTTCTCCACGCGGTCGAAGTCGCCGCGCGGCAGGTTGTAGCGCTCCCGCGCGTAGACCAGCGCGGTGGCCCCGTCCATCTGGATCGCACCGGCCGGGTACGCGTGCCCGTCGTCCGCCGTGAACGCGATGGGGTTGTCCACGGTGATGCCGCCCAGCGCGTCCACCAGGCCCTGGAAGCCCGCCATGTCCACGGCGACGACGTGGTCCACCCGCGCCTGGAACATGTTCTCCACGGTCGCCACCGTCAGTGGGATCTGGCCGTACTGGTAGGCGGCGTTGACCTTGTGATCGCCGTGGCCGGGGATCGGCACCCAGGTGTCACGCATGATGGAGCGCACCTGCACCGCGGACCGGTCCCCCGGGATGTGCACCCACATCAGGGTGTCGGAGCGCCCGTTCGGGTCGCGGCCCTCGACGCCGGAGTCCTCACCGACCAGCAGGAAGTCGACGGCCTTCCCGTCCGCCACCTCGTCCGCGGCCGGCCCCGCCGGACCGGCCAGCGCCGTGGCGGGGTCGACGCCCGCGGGGGCGGTGCCGGGCGGCGGGGCCGACGGCGAGTACACGCCGCTGGCGTTCCGCCCGTCGGCCGCCGAGCCCGGGGCCGCAGCGGAGCCCGGCTCCGCCGGGCGCAGCGACTCCTCCGGCAGGGCCTGTCCCTCGAACCGCTGCACGCCCTCGTCCACCGTGCGGCCGAGGCCGCCGAGCCACAGGGCGGCGGTCAGGCCGGCCGCGAGCAGCAGCACCAGGAGGGCGACGAGGACAATCAGCAGCGGCCGACGGCGGCGGCGGGGGGTCGCGGTGGGCTCGGCGGTGGAC
>NZ_JAKRNH010000099.1:0-8799 GCF_022346985.1 Micrococcus sp. ACRRV | reverse complement strand
ACCTGGCCCAGACCCAGACCCTGCACACCGGCCGTGGAATCACTAGGGTCTGCCGCCACCGCATACGACGGCGCCCGCCCCTAACCAAGTGCAGTTAAGGACGCGGGCACCGATGGGACCTGTCAGGTCAGTACCGCGTCACGGTCAGCGTTGTGGTGGTGCACAAGGCGACCCTCTTCAGGGGGGGCGCCTTAGGATGCCGCCAAGGTCCCCAACATGAGCCCAGTTGCTGGTCGTTAGGGGTACCTCGTGTCCCGCGCGGCCGACGCTACCGGCGTTTCAGGCGTCGGCGGCTGCCTAACTTCCCAGACCGACCCAGCTGAGCACGATGGTGGCCAGGAGGGTGAGCACAGCCACTAGGGCGTGTCTGACAATCGTTTGGATTACGCGAGCACCGCCCGCGTCCGCTGCGGCGATCAGCATCTGAAGCACCCGATCCCAGGTGCCTTCTTCGGCCATGCGTCGATACCAGGTCCACACTTCTCTGCCGCGGCCAGAAGACCTTGGGCAGATCGCGCTAGGCGATCCCGCACCGGTACCGGTAGATGATGGCCTCGATCATCATCCGCGCATCCGAGAAGGGCCTGCCGGGCCGGCCCGTGTGAGTAGGCAGCATCGGGGCGATCAGCTCCCACTGGGCATCGGAGAGCATCTGGAAACGGGACATGCCTTCCAAGGTGCCAGTGGGCCCCTAGACTGTTTGTCAGACACGCCCTAGGAGCGTATATGGCCTCTACCTCTCCAACGCTTTTGCCGTTCCGGATCGATTCTCTAGCCACCTCGCTCTTCGCCAAGGAGACAGGCTTCAGCGGCCCCCAGCTCCATGACTTCTTCGCTCGTTACACCGACGTGCTGGGCCCCTATCGGTGGAACGGGAGCCCCTCCCGATGGCAGATCTTCCAGACCGGGTTGCATTCTCTTCCGCTGCCTCAACAACGCGCCGTGCTACTGGAGTTGTGTTCCTACGACGGCGAGTTCAAAAACGGCCGCCCCCCTGAAGGGGAGCTCACCCGGCTACGGGCCATGCTCCTCTCCGCCGGCACCCCCGGCGCGCAGGCAGCACAGGAGTCCCTGCAGAAGCTCGAGGACTGGGAGGCCGTCAACAGGTCCTGGCAGGCCGCGCTGACCAAAGTCCAGGACGACCCAGACGGAGCTATCACCGCGACCCGCACCACCATCGAGAGCGTGTGCAAGCACATCTGCGATGAACGCGGAGTGAAGTACGAAGACGGGTGGGATCTCGCTCGGCTCTACAAGGCCACCTCAAGTGCGATGCAGGTGGCACCGGATCAGCACAGCGAACAGATCATCAAGCAGATCCTCAGCGGGGCGGCAACGCTTGTTGGAGGACTGGCCGCGATGAGGAATGCCCTCAGCGACGCCCACGGTCGAGGCAAGCGCTCTGTGGGGCCAGCACCTCGCCATGCCAAGCTCGCGGTCAACGCGGGGTTCGCCATCGCCGGCTTCCTCATCGACACCCACGTAGAGAAACCGCCCGTTTCCAGCTGACCCTCTCGGCCCCGATTCTTAGGTTTAGAACGGCAGGGCCCCGTGTACGTTGTGCCTGTGGAGCAACTTGCAGATCGCGGCGTCATCCGCACAGCCCTGGACGACTTCGGACATGCCTGGGGTCAGCGCATCGACCGCTGGCGCGCCGATGGACAGACCCACACGGAGAAGTCCTTCGCCCAGCAGTTCTGGTCCGACCTGCTACGCGCTTTCGGGGTGATCCCCGAACGCATCGACCTGTTCGAGCGCGGGGCCGCGCGCGCCTCCACCGGTGGGGCCGGCTACATCGACTTCTTCTGGTCCGGTGTCGCCCTGGGCGAGGCCAAGTCCCTGGGCGCTAACCTCGACGTGGCCCACGCCCAGGCGTTGGACTACCTCGCCGGCGGGTCCATCGGTCAGCACGAGTGGCCCAAGTACGTGCTCGTCACGGACTTCGCCCGCATCCGCGTCGAACGTCTCGGAGACGCCGGCTGGGTGGCCGAGTTCGGCGTAGAAGACGCTGCGGACCACGTGGACCAGCTGATGTTCCTAGCCGGCCAGGACACCGTGACCAAGACCGAGGAACAAGAGGCCTCCATCGCGGCCGCGCAGCTGATGGCCTCCATGTTCACCGCCCTCGTCGGGGACGAGGTGGACGTACCCGTAGGCGAGGAGGCCCCCGAGGACGCCGAAGAGGAGGAGTTCGCCACCCAGCAGGCCTCGATCCTGCTCACCCGGCTGCTGTTCCTGCTCTACGGAGACGACGCCGGCCTGTGGGAGGCCGACCTGTTCCAGCGCTGGGTGGAGTGGGACACCACCGCCGACAACCTCGGCCCCCAGCTGGACGCGCTCTTCCGCGTGCTCAACACCCCGGAGAACCGCCGCCGCGGCGTGCCAGACTCCTTGGCCCGCTTCCCCTACGTCAACGGCGGCATCTTCGACGGCACCTCCACGGCCGGCTTCCTCACCCGCGACTTCCGGGACGCGCTCGTGGCCGCCTGCCGGTTCCGGTGGACCCAGATCTCCCCGGCCGTATTCGGCTCCATGTTCCAACTGGTCAAGTCCAAGCAGGCCCGCCGCGGGGACGGAGAGCACTACACCTCCGAGGAGAACATCCTCAAGACCATCGGCCCGCTCTTCCTGGACGAGTACCGCGCCCGAGCGGACCGACTCATCCAGAACAAGACCACCACCCGGCGTGAGGTGATCGGGCTGATCGAGGAGATGGCCGCCAACATCTACGTCGACCCGGCCTGCGGAGCCGGCAACTTCTTGAACCTGGCCTACGCCAAGCTGCGCGAGATCGAGACGGACCTGCTGGCCGACCAGCGCCGCCGCACCGGATCTCAGGACCTGTCCCTAGACGTGAGCTTGGACCAGCGGATCCACATCGACCGGTTCTACGGAATCGAGATCAACTGGTGGCCGGCCAAGATCGCCGAGACCGCCATGTTCCTCGTGGACCACCAGGCCAACCGGCAGCTGGCCGCCGCGCTCGGCCAGGCCCCGGTACGCCTGCCGATCAAGATCACCGCCACGATCTACCAACACGACGCGCTCACCCTCGACTGGTCTCAGGCCCTCCCCGCCCCGGCCGGGCGCACGTTCGTGTTCGGCAACCCCCCGTTCCTAGGTGACCACACCCGCACGGCTGCCCAGCTGGCGCTAATGCAGGCGGCCTGGGGAGAAGGCAAGCAGCTCTCCCGCCTGGACTTCGTGACCTCCTGGCACGCACTGACCCTGCGCCTGCTGGCTGAGCGGGATGGGGAGTGGGCGTTCGTAACCACGAACTCGATCGTGCAGGGGGACCAGCCGGCCCGCTTGTTCGCCCCGATCTTCGCCGCCGGCTGGCGGATCAAGTTCGCCCACCGCACCTTCGCGTGGGACTCCCAGGCCCCCGGCAAGGCCGCAGTGCACTGCGTGATCATCGGCTTCACCCGCGACCGGGACGCCAAGGCACGCCTGTTCAAATACGAGCACGCACGAGGCGAGGCCCGCGAGGTGCCCGGGGTGAAGACGATCAACGCCTACCTGGTGGACGGACCCGACGTGCTGGTGCAAAAGCGCAGCACCCCGCTCGCCCCCGACATGCCGGAGGTCGTCTATGGCTCCAAGCCCACGGATGACGGCAACCTCATCGTCACCGCAGAGCAGTACCAGGCCGTGATGGCCGACCCCGTGATGGCCCCCTACGTGCGCCCTTACGTCGGTGCGGTCGAGTTGATCCGCGGCCAGCGACGCTGGTGCCTCTGGCTGACCGACATGGACCCGGATGCACCCTCCCGCTCCCCCGAGCTCAAGCGCCGCCTCGAGGGTGTCGCCACCGAACGAGCCAAGTCCAAGGCCGCCTCCACCCGAGACTGGGCGCGCTTCCCCCACCTGTTCCGCCAGCGCGGCCTCGTCTCCGATGTGCCCTTCGTGGGGATCCCAGAAGTCAGCAGTGAGGGGCGCGCCTACCTGCCCGTGGCCCACTTCGAGCCCGACGTCATCATCTCCAACAAGGTCTACGGTGCCGTGGACCCCGACGGCATCGTCTTCGCCGTGGCCTCCTCCTCGATGTTCATCACCTGGATGAAGACCGTCGGAGGACGACTGGAGTCCCGCATCTCGTTCTCCAGCACGATCACCTGGAACGGCTTCCCCCTGCCTGCTCTGACCGACAAGGACCGAGCCTCTCTAGCCAAGGCTGGCCAGAAAGTCCTCGAAGCCCGGGCTCTCCACCCCGAGCGATCCCTGGCCCAGCACTACGCCCCGCTGGGCATGGACCCGGCCCTGGTCAAGGCCCACGACGGGCTGGACGCGGTGATGGACAAGATCATGGGAGCACCCCGCCGGTGCCGCACCGAGCTGGAGCGTCAGGAGCTACTCTTCGCCCGTTATGCCCAGCTGACTTCGTAGCAGCGCGCCATATGGAGAAGGCGTAGAAGCACCGGCACTGGTGGCAGAGATCGGACCGTGTCAGATGACGAACCGCAGCTTCGGTCGGACGGTCGAGGCGGCATCCATGACCGCTTCGGCCACCTCGGGAGCGATACGGCCAGCGGCCATGATGCCCTCGAAGTCGTATCCGCCATCGGTGATCAACTGACGAGCAATCCCGAGCACCTGTGGCGATTCCGCCGGGCCAAGGGGCCCGGGCTCCGGATGCCCCCAGGCGGATAGTTGCTGATTGGCGCGCCTGTACGAGGCCTCGGAGAGCCGTCCCAGTGAGTGGGCACGGTAAACCAGGGCACGCAGACTGACCCCCCAGTGGCGCTTGAGCTCATGGAACGCCGGCCAGTTAATGCGCCGGGGCAGGTCTTCAATGATCTCGTCTCGAGGCATGAGGAACTCAGCGGCGAACTGGTGGGCCTGCTGCTCCACTAGCTTCGACCCCGGTTCGGTGTCGGGGTGCAGAACCAGGTGGCCCAACTCATGGGCCGCGTCGAACCGGCTACGCGCTTTGTCATCCTTGGTTGGGGAGAGAAAAACCAGTGGCCGTGCTCCGGAGTACGTCGAGAACGCGTCTACAGCCGCGTCCGTCTCCACCGGCAGGCGCAACGCGATGATCCCGTGGGCTTCCAGCGTCTGGACCACTGAGGGCAGAGGACCTGGCGCGATGCCCCAGGTCGAACGAGTAAGCCGAGCCGCCTCAACGATGGCCTCATCGGTCAGCTCCTCGGGCAGCTCCAGCTCGGGCAGCGACACCGGGGGAAGATCGACGTAGGCACCGATCAGATCAACCAGCTCCAGGCACAACTCGCCGTAGGCCAGCGCCTGCTCCCTGGAGGTAGCGGACGTAGAGCGCAACGAGCGGAAGTGCGCCCCGGACGCAGGCAAGAGCGCAAGAGGTCGTCCGGCGCCGAAGAATTCTCGAGGCAAGCCCAGCTGCAAGCAAAGTCGGGCCAGGACACTTTGAGTCGGCTTCGAGAGGTTCTTCTCAAACTGCGCGATGGCGGTCGGGGTGACTCCTACTTCTCGGGCGAGGGTGGCCTTGGTCTTTCGGCGCAGCCTCCTGGCCACGGTGAGCCGAGTGCCATCGAAGTCCGTGCCCGCAGCCGAGAGAGGTGAAATGCGGGTCACGCCTGACCTTCCTGGGGCCGCTGCTTCAGAGCCATCGAGAGGGCTGCCGCGGGCCTCTCGTCGAAGTTCGGGCCACGATCAGGCATGGGCGTCTGCGTGACCTGCGCGTCACGGTCGGCATCCCACCAGAGCCTCTCGTGGGCGATGAAGGGCCTCTCACCGAGCACGGGAACGGCCAGCCAGCCCGCGGTCAGTGGAGTCTTGGCTTCCCCGCCCCACAGGAGCATGAAGTTCTGTACAGTTCCGGGCGACCCTGGGTGCGCGAAGAGCGACGCAGCTCCGGCGGCAGGGGTCCGATACTGCAGAACCTCGGAGTTCTCTGCGGCGATTGCCGCCCTGACCTGGCTATCTTGATGAGCCCAGTCGACGCCCCCACCCCAGTTCGGATTGCGCCCTTGCCCGTAGGGAACCTTCATCGTTACGAAGCGTGCGCCCGCGAACTCGAAGGTGAGGACGCCTCCTGGGGTCGCCACGTGGAGCCCCGAGATACGCCAATGCGCATCGGAATGTTCGCGCACATCATGGTGAGCTCGACGAGGCGCCCTCTCCTTCAGGTTCTCGTAGCACTGAAAACCGAAGGACCTAGGGGTGTCACCGAGCTCGTCGGGCTCGTAACGGTCAAGGTTGGTCGTATAGACCTCCTGCACCAGCCCCCGCAAGGCATCGGTCAGGCCGCTCTCGGCGCACTCGTTGACGACAGTATGCAACGCCCTCTGGGCTGCTTCTTCGGCTCGATCCACTCACACAGTAAAGCACAGATGCTCGATCACGGCTACAACTCAAGTCGGGGTGCATAAAAACTTGCCAAGACTGAAGTAACGCCGTCCAAGCTAAACCTCGACGCTAGGACGGTGGCGTCCGGCCAGCCAACGGGGGCATCAGTCGGATGACATAGCCCCCTTCTGCGTCCGCGTGCGACGACATGCCCGTGCAGCTTCCTTCCGCCCGCCCGTTCTACAGCCGCCAGGTCTGGCCGCGGGCTGCCTCGGCGATCATTCCCGCCCCGCACCGCTCCAGGCTCGCCAGGACGGCGGCCACCGTGAGAGGCGGATTACGGGTGGCCGCCGCCTGCACCTGAACAGAGCGCATCACCTGGGCCGGGTCCAGGTCGAGCTGGTTCATGAAGAACTCGTCCGGATCCTGGGCCTGCAGGTTGAACCGGCCGAGCACCTCGGCAGGGAAGTCCTTGAGGTTGGCCGTCACGATCAGATCCGCCCGCCCCTGGACCGCGGCGGCCACCACATGCCGATCATCCGGGTCGGGAAGATCGATGGCCCCAACGAGCTGCTCCCACCCTTACACGCACGCGTCGTCGAAGGCCTGGTTCATCACCGCGGCCCGGCGTCGGGCCGCCCCGGTCTCCCGCATGTCCGGGTGGATGGTCTCCAACGCACGGATGGTCTCCTCGAGGATCCGCTCACTCCACAAGGGCCGGTAGAGGCCGGCCTCGGCCATGTAGAGCAGGGTGTCCGCCTGCGCGATGGGCACCAGCACGCATGCATCGAGCACGGCACTGAAGCGGGCCACTACCGGGCCTGCCGCCCCAGGTCGCGGCGGGCCTGACGCAGAGCCTGCCGGTACCGATCCGCGTCCTCGTCGTAGAGACCCGCCTCGGAGGCCGAACCGGTCAGGTCTTCCAGGGCGGCGCGGCGGTCCCGACGCTTGGCCTCTTGGTACTGCACCACATCCTGCAGGCGCACCCGCCGGTGGCGGCCACCGGAGGTCAGCTCATGGGCAAGCTCGCCGCCCTCGAGCAGCTTCACGAGCGTGGGGCGGCTGATGCCCAAGAAGTTCGCCGCCTCCTGGGTGGTGAGCATCTGATCCACCGGGGCCACGGTGATGGCCTTGCCCACCTGCATGGCCTCGGCCACCTCCCGCAGGACGTTGAACGCCTCTAAGGGAAGGGGAACAGTCTGCCCGTCCGGACCGAGCAACGCGGCCGGCTGCGTCAGGGCCCCCAGGAACCTGCTCAGATCGAGCATCTCCTCCAGGTCTGCAGGCGGCAGCACCGTGCGCGTGGCGTTGGGCTTGGTCTCCATGCACGCAGTATGAGACTTCAAACGAAAAAATCGCAACCCCGTGCGGTCGGGCTCACCCCTCAGCTCCTGCACCACGAGACAACGACGTGTAGAGCGTCTGCCGGCTGACCCCGAACGTGCGCGCCACCTCGGCCTTCGGGATGCCCATGTCAATCATCACGCGTGCCTGCTCCACGTCCGCGCCCGAGAGCTTCGGGGCCTGCACGTACTTGCCGCGGGCCTTGGCCAGGGCGATGCCCTCGGCCTGACGTTCCTTGATCCGTCGGCGCTCGAACTCCGCGAACGCGGCCAAGATCCCCAGCATGAGCCCGTCCACCGGGGAGGTGCCGGACTTGTCCACGGTGATCCGCTCGGACACGAATTGCACCGCACATCCCTTGTCCGTGAGCTCGTCCACGATCGCGTACAAGTCCCGGGTGTCCCGGCCCAGGCGATCCATGGAGGCGACCTTCACCAGGTCCCCCTCCCGCACGTACCCGATCAGCTCGGCCAGGCCCGCGCGCTTCGCACGTGAGCTGCCGGAGATCTTGTCTTCGAAGATCCGGTCGCACTCCCCCACCGCCTCGAGCTGACGATCCAGGTTCTGCTCGGCCGAGCTCACCCGCACATAGGCCACCGTCTGTCCAACCACGTCTAAGACCCTCCGTCAGATGTGTCCAACGGGTCCGAACTGAACCCACTCTGACGTGATGATCTCGTAGGGCCGGGGGGTGTGTAAAGGGGTATACCCGGCTCGACGGCCAATAGGACGAGCGCGGGCAGCGGAGCCACCCTGCGCGAGACATCGGGATCGGTGGCCAAGCGCGCTGACCAGGAGGGGAGTCGTCCTGGCGCGCTGGGGAGCACGGTGGCGCCATGCGGCGGGCACTGGTGGATATGTGGTTAGGCAGTGAGCGGCGGCAGCCCGAGCAGGACGTAGATCGTGCTGAGGACCGGGATGATGCGCTGTGCAGACTCGTCCGCGAGGGTCTCAACGGCCTTGTTTCGGAAGCGCTGGATCAGGCTGGCCGGGATCCTGCCGTCGCCGTCCTCCACCTGCTCCTCAAGCATGTTCACGCGCGTCAGCAGGTCACGTACAGCGTCAGAATCGCTGACGCCTGTGACCGAGTGTTCAGTTCGCGCTGTATAGTTCAGTCCATGCTGACTATTGCTTCGCGTCTCGACGTGATGAACCGCCTGGGTCGTGCACTGGCCGACCCCACTCGATCCC
>NZ_JAKRNH010000098.1:0-9042 GCF_022346985.1 Micrococcus sp. ACRRV | reverse complement strand
CACCACGCCCCCCGCCTCCACCCGCACCGTGGACCGCGCCCTGGCCCTGCTCGCCGCCGTCGTCGCCCAGCCGCGCCTGAGCCTGGCGGAGGCGGCCCGCGCCACCGACCTGCCCGCCTCGACCGCCCTGCGCCTGCTGCGCAGCCTCGAGACCGCCGGGTTCGTGGACCGCCAGGAGGAGGGCGAGTACCGCCCCGGGGCCCGCCTCATCCAGCTGGGTGCCCGGGCCTTCTCCCGCGAGCCCCTCGTCCGCCTCGCCCGCGCCCCCATGGACAGCGTGGCGGAGGCCACCGGAGAGTCCGTGTACCTGTCCCTGCGCAACGGCGCGCAGGAGGCCGTGTACATCGCGATCGTGGAGGGCACCCACTCCGTGCGCCACGCCAGCTGGGTGGGCCGCACCGTACCGCTGGAGGGCACCGCGGTGGGCGAGGTGTACCGCGGGGAGGTGCCCCCCGGCGGGTACGCCCACGGCGGGCACTCCGTGGAGCAGGACGTCACGGCGCTGTCCTCGCCCGTCGTCGTGGGAGGACGGGTCGTCGCGGCCCTCAGCGCGCTCGTGCCGGACTACCGCTGCACGGCGGAGCACGCCGACCGCTGCGGCCGGGCGCTCGCGGACGCCACCACGCGGCTCGCCCGCGCCCTCGGCGAGGAGGCCCCGACGGAGGACGCAGACTGACCCCGCGGGGTCGGGCGGAGGCCTCACCTCCGGACCGGGATTGCCAGGGGACTGCCAGGCTCCTCCCCCGGTTCCCCCAAGGATGGTTCGTACGCTGAAGGCACCTCATCGAAGGTGCGAGCGATGCAGGTGCGAGTGATGACAGGCGAAGGGCCCCGGACGGCGAATCCGGGGCCCTTCCCACGTCTCGGGGACGGTTCGGCGCTCCGAGGCCATGCCAGGCCCCTACGACGACGCCGGGCCACCCCCTCCTCGGGGACGGCCCGGCGTCGTGCCGCGCGAAACGGCTCAGGACTTGGCGGAGGTGATCCCGGCCCAGGCGCCGCCGATCAGGCCCGCGAGCGGGAGCATCCAGAACAGGTGGCCGCCCACGGACAGGGCGGCGGTGTTGGAGAACACGAAGATGACGCCGACGGCGGCGAGGAAGCCGCCGATGAGGCCGCCGATGGCGTAGCGCGCGGCGGAGCGGGCGGCGCCACCCATGAGCAGCACGATGCCGTAGCCGGCGGCGCCGGCGATGGCGCCGCCCACGAGCGCGAACATGAACGCCTCGAGCACGGCGACCCAGCCCACGCCGTCCTCACCCAGGACACGGGGGCCGTCGGAGAGCAGGCCGGTGGCGGCGCGCCACAGCTCGAACGCCACGATCAGCACGGTGGCGACCACCAGGATGCGGTTGACGAAGCCCCAGCCGTCCACGGGACGGGCCGGCTCGACGGCCTCGGGGGCGACGACGGCGCGGCGCGCCGGGGCCTGCGGGGCGGCGGTGCCGCCGACGGTCTGGACGGCGTGCGCGCCATGGGCCTGGGTGTTCATCGGGTGCTCCCTTGGTTCCGCCCCCGACGGGGCGTGGTGCGATGCGGGACGCGGGGGTCCCGGCGTGATGGATCTGCCCCGATTCTAGGCACCCCGCCACAGGGTCGGCCAACGGTGACCGGCCAGGGGGCCGTGCGCGTCGTCGTCGGCCGCGGACCCGGCCCGTCGGTGCGTCGGCTCAGCCCCCAGGTTCGACGTCGACCGGCGGGGTCAGCACGTCGGTCCGGCGGTTCGCCAGCACGGGCACGGTGCGGCGGACCTCCTCGACCCGGTCGGCGGTGACGTCCGCGCACAGCAGGGTCTCGGGGGCGGCGTCGTCATCGGCCTCGGCGAGGGTGAGCGCGAGGGGGTCGATGATCGCGGAGTGCCCCACGGTGGCGGCGGAGGCGGTGTCCGCGGCGGCCACCCACACGGTGTTCTCCACGGCGCGGGCGCGCAGCAGGGTCCGCCAGTGGTCCACCTTGTGCTCGCCATCGAACCACGCGGCGGGGATCGCCAGCACCTGGGCCCCGGCGAGGGCGAGGGCGCGGGAGACCTCGGGGAAGCGGAGGTCGTAGCAGGTCTGCAGCCCCACGGTCAGCCCGCCGACCTCCACGGTGACGAGGCCGCGGTCCCCGGGGGTGATGCGATCGGACTCGCGGTGCTCGAACGCGTCGTAGAGGTGGAGCTTGCGGTACGCGCCGGCGACGGCGCCGTCCGCGTCCACCGCCACGAGGGTGTTGTACGGGCGGTCCGTGGCGGAGGGCTCGTACCCGCCCGCGACGATCGCCAGCCCGTGCTGCCGCGCCAGCCGGGCCAGGCCCTCGGTGAACGGCTCCCAGGAGCCGGCGACGGCGTGCGCGAACTCGTCCTCGACCTCCCGGAACGTGAGCATCGCCTCCTCGGGGAGCACGAGGAGCCCGGCGCCCTCCGCGGCCGCGCGCGCGGCGAGCCGGCCCATGGCCTCGAGGTTGTCCTCCACGCGGCCCGTGGGCCCGAACTGTCCGACGGCGATCCTCATGCCCGCCAGCCTAGCGACGCCGTGCCCCCACCTCAGCGCGTCCGTCGAGGAACAGGGAGGACGTCACCCCTGGTCAGCACCGGTTCCACCCTCCACGCTGAAGACGGGCGCGACGTCGGCCCGCCCGCCGCCGTCGTCGTCCGACCGGATCCGCGCCCCTCGGCGCGGAGCAGCCGAGACCCAAGGAGTCACCGCCATGGCCGAGCAGCCGAAGATCCCGGGCACCCCGGGCCCGATCACCCCCGACCTCGAGGAGCACACCGCCCTCACCGACCCGGACCAGCCCGTGGCCGTCCCGGCCCCGGACCAGCGCGGTCCGGCACAGGTCTCCCCCACCGGCCAGGACACCGGCGCCGACCCCGCGACCGCCGCGCAGGGCTGCCCGTACCTGACCACCGCGCACGGCGTGCGCCTGCAGGACTCGGACCACTCGCTCAAGGCCGGCCGCCGCGGCCCCACCCTGCTGCAGGACCATCACCTGCGGGAGAAGCTCAGCCACTTCGACCACGAGCGCATCCCCGAGCGCGTGGTCCACGCCCGGGGCGCCGGTGCCCACGGCGTGTTCCGCGGCTACGGCACCGCCGCGAAGATCAGCCGGGCCGGGCTGTTCGCGAAGGACAAGGAGACGGAGGTGTTCGTCCGCTTCTCCACCGTGGCCGGCTCCCGCGGCTCCATGGATCTGGCCCGCGACACCCGCGGCTTCGCCACCAAGTTCTACACGGACGAGGGCACGTGGGACCTGGTGGGCAACAACATGCCCGTGTTCTTCGTGCAGGACGCCATCAAGTTCCCGGACGTGGTGCACTCGGTGAAGCCGCACCCGGATCGCGAGATCCCGCAGGCGCAGTCCGCGCACGACACGTTCTGGGACTTCGTCTCCCTGCACACCGAGGCGCAGCACCACACCATCTGGAACATGTCCGATCGGGGCATCCCGCGCTCCTTCCGGATGATGGAGGGCTTCGGCGTCCACACCTACCGCCTGATCGCGGCGGACGGCTCCACCGTGCTGGTCAAGTTCCACTGGAAGCCCAAGCTCGGTGTCCACTCGGTGACATGGGAGGAGGCGCTGATCACCAACGGCGCGGACCCGGACTACCACCGCCGTGACCTCGCCGACGCGATCGAGGCCGGCGCCTTCCCGGAGTGGGAGCTCGGCGTGCAGGTGTTCGAGGACAACGAGGAGCAGATGTTCGAGGGGATCGACCTGCTCGACCCCACGAAGCTGGTCCCGGAGGAGCTCGTCCCCGTGCAGCCCCTCGGCCTCATGACGCTGAACGCCAACCCGTCCAACTACTTCGCGGAGACGGAGCAGGTGGCCTTCAATCCGGCCAACCTCGTGCCCGGCATCGACGTCACCAACGACCCGCTCCTGCAGGGCCGCCTGTTCTCCTACCTGGACACCCAGCTCACCCGCCTCGGTGGGCCGAACTGGACCCAGCTGCCCATCAACCGCCCGCACGCCCCGGTCAATGACATGTTGCGTGACGGCTTCCACCAGAGCGCCGTGCATCGCGGGGTGGCACCGTACCGGCCCAACTCGCTCGACGGCGGCCTGCCGTACGAGACTCCCGCGGACGACCACGCGCTCATTGAGCACCCGGAGCCGCTGCCGGCCTCGGTCAAGGAGCGCGCGCACGCCGCGTCCTTCGACGACCACTTCTCGCAGGCGCGCCTGTTCTTCCTCTCCCTCTCCGAGGTGGAGCGCGAGCACGTGGCGCAGGCGTACACGTTCGAGCTCGGCAAGTGCTACGAGGAGACGATCCGCGTGCGCCAGCTGCAGAACCTCGGCGCGATCGACCCGCGCCTGGCCCAGCAGGTGGCCGACGGGCTCGGCATGCCCGTGCCGGCGCCCGCCGACGCCCCTGCGGACGTCCAGCCTTCGGCGGCGCTGTCCCAGATCGGGAAGACCTGGCCGGTGGACGGCCGCCAGGTCGGCCTCGTGGTGGGCCCGCAGGTGGACGAGAAGGAGCTCGGCGACGCCGTGCAGGGCATCCACGGCGCGGGCATGGTGCCGCTCGTGATCGCGCCGAAGGGCGGCCCCGTGGCCGGCGAGGTCGTGGCGCAGCGCGCCTACCTCACCGCCGCCTCGATCGAGCTGGACGCCGTCGTGGTGCTGGGCGCGACCCCGCCCGCCGCGGACGCCCAGCACGGCCTGGACGCCAAGGCCGCGGCGGACGCCCCGGACGCGGTGGACCCGCGCGTCGCCAAGCTGGTCCAGGAGGCCTGGCGCCATGCCAAGGCCATCGTGGCCGTCGGGGAGGGAACGTCCGTGCTGGACGAGCTCGGCCTGACCGGCACCCCGGGTGTGCTCACGGTGGACGCCGGCGCCGACGCCGTCGCCCAGCTGAAGGATCTCATGCCCGCGCACCGCGTGTGGGAGCGCTTCCCGACCACGGGCCGCCTCGCCGACTGACCTCCACCCACCGTTTTCGTTCGGGAAACGGGGGCGTGTCGCAGCGCTGTCGTTGCCGAAACGGGCCCCGGCCCGGGAGTTCGCTCCCGAGCCGGGGCCCGTCGGCACCTTGACCCGGGGGGTACCGGGCCGCAGACTCCTCTCAGCCCGTGCCCGCGGGCGGAGAGGAGGGCCGCATGGACGTCCCGACGCGCCGGTCCGCCGTCGCCCTGGCCGCGGCCGGAGCCGCCCTGCTCGCCGGGTGCGCGGCTCCCACGCCGGAGATCACCGTGGTCGACGACGCCGGCACCCGCCTCTTCCTCGCGCCCTCACCCTGGGAGCAGCGTGAGGGCGAGTCGAGCGGTCTGCTCACCGGCACACTCGAGGTGAGTGAGGGCGGCTGTCTGGTGGTGGACGACGGCGCGGTCGGCGTACCCGACCACACCTCCCTCCCCCTCGCCTTCCCGTCCGGCAGCACCCTGGTGCGCGAGAGCGACCGCGTCTCGGGCGTCCGTACGCCGGACGGCACGACCGTCCTGCTGGGCGACTCCCGCGGCTGGACGGGCGGGCGGGTCCTCGTCGACGACCTCGAGCGGGACGCGCGGGACGCCCTCACGCAGTGCACCACGGAGCAGGCCGTGTTCGTGCCGCTTGCGGAGGGCTGAGGACGCCGGAGGCCGAGGCGCCCCCGTCCCGCCCTGCCGCCCGGAGAACGGGACGCCCAGGGCGCCGTCGGGACCAAACGAAACGGGCCCCGGTCCGGGAGATCACTCCCGGACCGGGGCCGTTTCCCGAACGAAAGCGTCCGGTTCAGTCCTCGATGAGGCCCCGCACCTGCACGACTTCGTCGCGGCCCGGGCCCACGCCGATCGCGGAGATCCGGCAGCCGGAGAGCTTCTCGAGGGCCTCCACGTAGCGCTGGGCGTTCAGCGGCAGATCCGTGAACGCGCGGGCGCCGGAGATGTCCTCGGTCCAGCCGTCGAAGTGCTCGAAGATCGGCTTGGCGTGGTGGAACTCGGTCTGGGTCATGGGCATGCGGTCGTGGCGCACGCCGTCCACCTCGTAGGCCACGCACACGGGGATCTTCTCGATGCCGGTGAGCACGTCCAGCTTGGTCAGGAAGTAGTCCGTGAACCCGTTGACGCGGGCCGCGTAGTGGGCCAGGACGGCGTCGTACCAGCCGGTGCGGCGGGGGCGGCCCGTGTTCACGCCGAACTCGCCGCCGGTCATGCGCAGCTGCTCGCCCATCTCGTCGAAGAGCTCGGTGGGGAACGGGCCGGCGCCCACGCGGGTGGTGTAGGCCTTCACGATGCCGATGGTGCGGGAGAACCGGGTCGGTCCGATGCCCGCGCCCACGGACGCGCCGCCGGCCGTGGGGTTCGACGACGTCACGAACGGGTAGGTGCCGTGGTCCACGTCGAGGAAGGTGGCCTGGCCGCCCTCCATGAGCACGACCTTGCCCTCGTCCAGGGCGTCGTTGAGGAGGTTCACGGAGTCCACCACCATGGGGCGCAGCCGGTCCGCGTAGCCCAGGAAGTACTCGGCGATCTCGTCCACGGTGACGGCGCGGCGGTTGTAGAGCTTCACCAGGAGCTCGTTCTTCTGCCGCAGGGCGCCCTCGATCTTCTGGCGCAGGATCGACTCGTCGAAGATATCCTGCACGCGGATGCCCAGGCGGGCCACCTTGTCCATGTAGGTGGGGCCGATGCCGCGGCCGGTGGTGCCGATGGCGCGCTTGCCCAGGAACCGCTCGGTGACCTTGTCCATGGTCTGGTGGTACGGGGCCACGAGGTGCGCGTTGGCGGAGATCTTGAGGTTCGCGCAGGAGTGGCCGCGGGCCTCGAGCCCGTCGATCTCCTCGAAGAGGGCCTCCAGGTTGATCACCACGCCGTTGCCGATCAGCGGCACCGCGTTCGGGGACAGGATGCCGGCGGGCAGGAGCTTCAGCTCGAACTTCTCCCCGTTGACGACGACGGTGTGCCCGGCGTTGTTGCCGCCGTTGGGCTTCACGACGTAGTCCACGCGGCCGCCCAGCAGGTCGGTGGCCTTGCCCTTGCCCTCGTCGCCCCACTGGGCGCCGACGATCGCGATCGCTGGCATGCTGCATCTCTCCTCTTGGGGCCGCGGCGCTCGACCGCGCGGTCCCGCACATGGAAAACGCCCCCTTGCGTGCGCACGGAGGCCGTACCCCCGAATCCTACCAGCGTGACCTGGGACACCCTCCTGGGTGAGGGCTGCGCCTAGGCTGGGGGCATGGCCGTGCCGCACCCCGTGATGCCTCCGCCCGGAACACCCCTCCCCCACCAGCTGCGCCCCGCGGGCCCGTCCGTCGGGACGCCCCGCTGGCTGCCCGCGGTCCTCTGGATCGTCGCTTTCGCGCTCCTGCCGCTGTGCGTGATCGTGGGGCGCTTCGCCACGGAGAACGGCGGCTGGCTGCTGTTCACCTACATCATGTTCGGGTGGATGGTCCAGGGCGGCCTCGGCGTCCTGGCGGCGGCGTCGCTGTTCCTGCTGCCCCGCGTGAACCCGCCGGTGGAGCGCCGGGCCGGGGTGCGCACCGGCGTCGTGGTGCACCTCCTGCTGGGCGCGTCCTGGCTGACGGGCCTGCTCGGCATGCTGGCGTTCGGCGACTACGGGGACGCCCCCGGCTCCGAGACCGCGCCGGCCCCGCTGGTCGACCTCTACGGGATGGACCGGGCGGTGGAGATCGGCGACGCCGTGGGGCCGCCCCTCGTGGGCATCAGCCTCCTGACCGGCCTGGCCGCGGTGGTGCTGGTCGTGGTCCGGAGGCTGGCCGCCGCCGTCCGCAGCTGAGTCCTCCCCAACCTGAACCGGACGCGGCGAAGGGCCCCGGGTTCGCCGTCCGGGGCCCTTCGCCTGTCATCACTCGCACCTGCATCGCTCGCACCTTCGATGAGGTGCCTTCAGCGTACGAACCCTCCTTGGGGGAACTGGGGGAAGAGCCTGGCAGTCCCCTGGCAATCGCGACTCCGGGCTCTCATCCGAGCCGGCCACCGGACTCCTCCAGGTAGCACGCCGCGCACAGGGACTCGTAGGTGACCTCGACCCCGTCGATGGCCACCTGGTCCCCCTCGAACACGAAGCGCGAGCGCCCCGTGGCCGCGTCCACGACCTTGCGGGTGTTCAGCACGGCCTTGCGCCCGCACCGGCAGATGGTCTTGAGCTCCTCGAGCGAGTGCGCCAGCTCCAGCAGCCGCGCCGAGCCCGGGAACGAGTGCGTGCGGAAGTCCGTGCGCAGCCCATAGGCCATCACGGGGACGTCCTCCAGGACGGCGATCCGCAGCAGGTCGTCCACCTGGCCGGCCTCCAGGAACTGCGCCTCGTCCACCAGCAGGCATGCCACCGGCGGCGCGTCCACGTGGTCCACGAGGGCGTCGGGGTCGTCGCCGGCGGCATGCGCGCGGAACAGGGCCAGCACATCCGCCCCGGCGGGCACCAGGAAGTCCACGGCCCGGGTGACCCCCAGGCGCGAGACGACGGCGGCGTCGCCCTTGGTGTCCACGGCCGGCTTGGCCAGCAGGACCCGCTGCCCGCGCTCCTCGTAGTTGAAGGCGGCCTGCAGCAGGCCCGTGGACTTGCCGGAGTTCATGGCTCCGTAGCGGAAGTACAGCTTGGCCATCGGGGTTCTCCGGGGGACGACGCGCGGCGCTCAGGCCTGCGCGGCCTCGATCTGCTGGGCGGCGGTGGGGTCGGAGTCCTTGAGGAAGGTGCGGATGCGGTCCACCTCGGCGGACTCCCCGATCCCGGCGGCCGCGCGGCCCAGCGCGTACAGGGCGCGCAGGAAGCCGCGGTTGGGCTCGTGGGACCACGGCACGGGGCCGGCCCCGCGCCAGCCGGCGCGGCGCAGGGCGTCCAGGCCGCGGTGGTAGCCCACCCGGGAGTAGGCGTAGGAGTCCACGGCGCGGCCCTCGGACCAGGCGTCCTCGGCCATGAGCGCCCACACCAGGGAGGACTCGGGCGCCAGGGGGACGAGGTCCTCGGGGAGGTCGCCGGCGTCGAGGCGGGCGAGGACCTCCGGCTCCTCGGGGAGGAGCGTTGCCGGGGGCTCCATGAGGTTCTTGCCGATCAGGGACTCGGACATGGCTGCGCCTCTTCCTGCCCGCGAGGGGGCGGATCGGGGGGCCGGGACGGGCC
>NZ_JAKRNH010000097.1:0-9094 GCF_022346985.1 Micrococcus sp. ACRRV | reverse complement strand
CCCTCCCCCCGCCCGGATCCACGGCCCCCACGTCGGCCGCCGGAGAGGCTCCCGAGGGCTGGCCGCCTGCCGGGTGGCCGGGCCGTGCGTCCGCCGGAGGGGCGCCGCAGGGCTGGCCGCCCTCGGGCTGGCCGGGACGCACCGCCTCCGCGCGGACCGCGCCCAGCTGGGAGCCGGGCCGCCTGCACTGGGGGGACGCCGCCGTCGTCGTCCTCTACGTGCTGATGATGGTGGTGGGCCTCGGATACCTGCTGGCGGTGCTGCTGGGCCTGGCGCCGCGCGACCCCGCCGCGATGGACGTGATGGACGGGTTCCGGGTGAACCTGGTCAGCTACGCGGTGCTGGTGGTGGCCGTGCTGGCGGTCTCGTGGCGGCCGCTGGTGGCCTCGCTGCGCGTGTTCGCCACGCACACCTGGCTGAAGATCCTGCTGCTGCCGGCCCTGTGGCTGGTCACCGTCCTGGTCAACGCGCTGCTGCTCTCCCTCATCGGGCAGGCGCAGACCAGCGCCAACCAGGCCGCGCTGGAGGAGATGACCACCCAGGCGCCCGCGCTGGGCATGGTGCTGATGACGGTGGTCGGCGCGCCGATCGTCGAGGAGTACCTCTTCCGTCACCTGCTGGTGGGCAAGCTCTCCCGCTGGATCAACGTGTGGGTGTGCGCCGCGATCTCCGTGGCCGCGTTCACGCTGCTGCACTTCCTGGGCACGGGCGGGGACTTCCAGTGGGTGGAGACCGTTCCGTACCTGACGCTCGCGGTGACCATCACCGTGACCTACGTGCTGATCGGCAGGTCCTTCGGGTACGCGGTGCTGCTGCACATGGTGAACAACGGCATCGCGATCGCCATGCTGTACCTGGTGGCCCCGCTGGTGTACATCAACCTGCCCTCCACGGACACGGAGCGCATCCGCGAGTTCTGGACGTCCATGGGGGCGGACATCGACGAGGACTTCTCGGACGAGAACTCGGTGTGCGTGCAGCTCACCGAGTCCACCTTCGCCATGTACCTCAGCCCCGGCTTCTACACCGACTTCATCGGCGACCGTGAGATCGCCGACTGCCTCACCACCAACTCCGTCCTCCTCCAGCTCACCGCCCCGGACCGGGGCGCCGTGGACGCGCTCGTGCGCGCCGCCGTCGAGGCCGGGGGCTCCGAGGTGCCCCTCCCGGACGAACTGCAGGAGGACATGACCGCCACCGGCGTGCACTCCCGTCAGGTGGTCGACCCGGACGGCCACCAGTGGGAGTTCATGGCCGCCTGAGGCCGGGCCCCCGGCACTTTCGTGCGGGAAACGGGAGCCTCCCCGGGCACTTTCGTGCGGGAAACGGGAGCCTCCAGGCGCCCCCGCTCACACCCGTACCCGCGCACCCGCACTCCCGGCATACTGGCCGCATGGAACGGGACTCCACACACGCACGCGGCATCGCGCATCCGATGCACCCGGCCGTCCTCGGGGCGGTCGTCGGCATGGTCGGCGGCAGCCTGTTCATGCTGCTCAGCCGCCCCGAGTTGCCCTTCCCCTGGCCGACCGTCACGCTCGTCGCCTGGATCGCGCTGCTCGCCGCGGCGGCCTGGGCGGTCTTCCTCGCCCCGCGGCGCCTGCGCGACGTCGGCGCCCCCTCCCGCCACGCCGGCCCCATCTACGGGCTCAGCGTGCTCGGCATGGTCGCGCTGATCATCGCCTCGCCCCACCTGGTGCGGGCGCTGGGCATCGAGGCGGCCCAGCCCGCCGTCGTCGTGATGGCGGTGGGGCTGCACTTCATCCCGTTCGCCTCCGCGTTCGGGGCGCGCGTGTTCGCGTGGCTGGGCGGGTCGCTGACGGCGATCGGACTGGCGGGGGTGATCGCGGCGGCCGTGGTCGGGGCCCCGGCGGGCGCGGTGGCGGCGGTGCTGGCGGGCGCGGCCATGCTGGCCTTCCTCGCCGTCGACGCGCGGCGCGGCGCCTGAGGCGCCCGCCCCTCAGGCCCCCGTGCGCCCGGTGAGCCGGGCGTGCATGGCGGCGCTGGCCTCGTTCAGCCCCGTCACCTCGGCGGCGATCCCGTGCTGCGCGTACTTCGTCACCACGGCGTCCAGCGCCGCCACCGTGGAGGCGTCCCACACGTGGGCCGCGCTCAGGTCGATCACGACGCGCGGCGGGTCCAGCGCGTACTCGAACTGCGAGTAGAGGTCGTTGGAGGAGGCGAAGAACAGCTCGCCGTGCACGCGGTAGACGGCGGTGCCGCCGTTGTCGTCCGTCACCACGCGCTCCACGCGCGCGAGCCGCGAGACCCGCTGCGCGAACAGCACCATCGCGGTGAGCACGCCGACGCCCACGCCGATCGCCAGGTTGTGGGTGACCACGGTGGCGAGCACGGTCAGGAGCATCACGGCCGTCTCGGAGCGGGGCATGGCGCGCAGGGTGGCGGGGCGCACGGAGTGCCAGTCGAAGGCGGCGCCGGCCACGAACACCATCACGCCCACGAGCGCGGCCATGGGGATCTGCCCCACGAGGTCCCCGAGCGCCACCACGAGCACCAGCAGGAGCACGCCGGCCAGGAACGTGGAGATGCGGGTGCGGGCGCCGTTGGCCTTCACGTTCATCATGGTCTGGCCCACCACTGCACAGCCACCCATGCCGCCGAACAAGCCGGAGACGATGTTCGCCACGCCCTGCCCCCAGGACTCGCGGGTCTTGTCCGAGCGGGTGTCCGTGACGTCGTCCACGAGCTTGGCCGTGAGCAGGGACTCGAGCAGCCCCACCACGGCCATGCCCACGCTGAACGGCAGGATCAGCCGCAGCGTCTCCCAGGTCAGCGGCACGTCCGGCACGAACAGGCCGGGCAGGGCGTCCGGCAGCTCGCCCCGGTCCCCCACGCGCGGCACGGACCAGCCGGCGGCCATCACGAGGGCCGTCACGACGACGATCGCCACGAGCGTGGACGGCACCGCCGTGGTCAGGCGCGGCAGCAGCAGCACGATGCCCAGCGCGAGCGCGGTGAGCGGGTACACGAGCCACGGGACGCCGATCAGCTCCGGGAGCTGGGAGGTGAACACGAGGATGGCCAGCGCGTTCACGAATCCCACCATCACCGAGCGCGGGATGAACCGTATGAGTCGGGCCACGCCGAGCAGCCCGAGCGCCACCTGGATCAGCCCGCCGAGGATGATCGCCGCGATGAGGTGGTCCAGCCCGTGCGCGTGGGACAGCGGGGCCACCACCAGGGCGACGGCGCCCGTGGCCGCGGAGATCATGGCGGGGCGACCGCCCACGACCGCGGTGGTGACGGCCATGGTGAAGGACGCGAACAGCCCGACGCGCGGATCCACGCCCGCGATGATCGAGAACGCGATGGCCTCCGGGATCAGGGCGAGCGCCACCACGACTGCGGCCAGCACCTCGGTGCCCAGCCACCGCGGGGTGCGCAGGGTGCGCAGCACCGACTGCCGCTGGAGCGGCGTGAGGGCAGGCGGGGGCGCGGCGGGTGAGGCGGGCATGCTCCCGAGGGTAGCGGTGCGCGGGCGGGGTGCCCGCCGGTGAGCGGGCCCGCCCGCCACCCCTCACGCCGTCCGCATCACCCGCACGGGGTCGCGGAACGCGGCGAACGCCGCCGGGGCGAGGCTGGCCAGCAGCGCGGTGAGGGCGGCCAGCACGGCCACCGCCGCCACGAAGTCCACCCCCAGCGTCCCGCCCTGGCCGGCGACGACGGCGTACCCGGCTCCGGAGCCCAGCACGGCGCCCAGCAGCGCAGGCACGGCGGTGCGCACGGCCACGAGCAGGATCAGGTCTCCGCGGCCGATGCCGAGGGTGCGGCGGCGGCCGAGGTCGCGGCGGCGGATGAGGACGTCGGCGAGCACCACGATGGACACGAAGAACGCGCCGGCTCCGAGGATCAGCAGCAACAGGGAGCGTCCGAGCCCGGCGAGCTCGCCGGTGATCACCTGGTTGCCGGCGGAGAGGGCACGGGCGGTCTGGATGGAGGAGGCGCGCGGGTCGGGGTCGATCACGGCGAGCGCGGCCTCCTGCATGGCGCGGGTGCCGGCGGTGTCGGCGGCGAGGACGCGGACCTGCTGCATCACGAGGGCGTCCGGGGCGGCGGGGACGGTGAGGGCGTAGCCGTCGAGGTCCTGGAAGGGGTCCTGGGCCTGGAACGCCCCGACGACGGCCCACTGGCGGCCGTCCGTGGCCTCGATCGCTCCGGAGGGCTGGGCGAGGCCGAGCTCGGCGAGCTTGGCCTCGGGGACCACCACCTCGCCGGGGGCGGGCAGGCGGCCGCGGGTCAGCTCGATGCCACGGTCCAGGGTGCCGACCACGTTCGTCACGGCCACGCGGGCGCCGCCCCGGCCGATCCAGGTGTTCACGGCGTCCATGGGCGAGTCCCGGGCGAGGGCGGCCTCGGCGGTGTCGAGTCCGGCGAGGGTGGCCGCGGTGGCGCCGGTGAGGAAACCGGTGCCGCCGGTGTCGGTGACGGTGAGCACGCGGGCGCCGGGGCCGGAGAGCTCTGCGGCGACGGCCGCCTCGGTGGCGGCCTGCCTGCCCACGGTGGCCACGGCGGCGAAGCACATGGCGGCCACCACGAGCAGCACGAGGGCGGAGGGCACGGGAGAGGTGCGTGCGGCGGTGACGGCTTCACGCAGCAGGGTGCGCAGGTTCATGGGCGGTCCTCCCGGTTCACAGCCGCACCACCTCGTCGGCGCGGGCGACGACGGCGGGGTCGTGGGTGGCGACCACCACGGTGCGCCCCTCGGCGGCGGCATCGGCGAGGGCGTCCATGACGAGGCCGGCGTTGTCCGGGTCGAGGTTGCCCGTGGGCTCGTCCGCGAGGACGACGGCGGGCGCGTTCACGAGGGCGCGGCACACGGCCACCCGCTGCGCCTGCCCGCCGGAGACCTGCCCGGGCCGGTGGTCGGCGCGGTGGGCGAGGCCGAAGCGCTCGAGCAGCGCCCGTGCCCGGTCCTCGAGCGTCTGGCGCTCCAGCCCGGCGTAGAGGCCGGGCTCCACCACGGAGTCCAGGATGGGGCGGGACGGGTCCAGCTCCGAGTCCTGGAACACGAATCCCACGGAGGTGGCGCGCAGGCGGGAGCGCTCCCGGTCCGGGCGGGTGGAGGCGTCGACGTCACCGAGGCGCACCACTCCGGAGGTGGGCGTGAGCATGAGCCCGAGCACGTACAGGAGGGTGGACTTGCCGCGCCCGGAGGGTCCGGTGAGGGCGGTGACGCCGCCCGGCGTGAACGCGTGGGTGAGGCCGTCGAACAGCTCCTCGGCGGCGCGGGTGTAGGCGAAGCGCAGGTCCTCGACGGCGAGGGCGGCGGGCGTGCCCGGGGCGGCGGGCGTGCCCGGGGTGGCGGGCCCCGTCATCGGGTGCCGTTCAGCACGCGCACCTGCTCGCCGGCGTCCACGCCGTCCACGACGGCGAGGCCGTCGGCGGAGCCGAGGACGGTGACGGTGCGGTCCTCCGCGGCGCCGTCCCGGACCACCGTGACCGTCGCGGCGCCGTCTGGCTGGGTGCGCAGGGCGGACACGGGGACCACGGGCCCGGAGACGGGCGGGACCACGCTGACCTGGGAGAGCAGGGAAGTGGTGGGGTCGGCGGGCAGGGTGTCGCAGTCCTCCCCGCAGACCACGCCGCCGTCCGGGGCGGTGAGGGTGATGCGGATCAGGCCCTGCTCGTCGGAGATGGACTCGCCGGCGACGGCCTTCCATTCGTGTTCGCCGTGGGGCACCGTCACCGCGGTGCCGGCCGGGATCATGGCGGCCTGGTCCTGGTTGACCTCGATGGCGAACGTGGGCTCATCACCGGGGCGGGCGACGATGGTCTCGCCGCCGGCGAGCGTCCCGCCGACGGCCGTGGCCTTCGCGTCCACGCTCAGCGCGGTGGGGAGCGACTCCAGCACCACGAGCTGGCCCAGCTCCACGGTGTCCGCGGCCGGGTAACCCCGTGTGGTGAGCCAGGCGTTCCAGGCCGTGGCGGTGGCCTCGTCCCAGGTCCCGGTGGCCTTCACCTTCGTCCCCGTGGCGGTGAGCATGCGCTGGAACGCGGTGACATCGCTGCCGGTGGCGCCCTCGCCGAGGGCCCGCCACTGAGGCAGCTCACCCTGCACGGCGATCACGGGCTTCTGCGCGACGGCGTACAGCACATCCCCGGCGGCCACCTCACCGGACTGCCCGGCCCGGGTGACGACGCCGGACAGCGCGTTCACGGCGGCCGGCGCCTGCTCGCGGGTCACGTACACGCCGAGGGTGATGACACGGCCGAGCTCTTGCTCGGCGACGGTGACGACGGCGTCCTCGGATGGACGCTGCTCGGCCTGGGCCGGCGGGGTGAGCGTGACCCGGCCAGCCCAGAAGGCGAGGGCGGCGACGAGCACCACCGCGAGGACGAGGGCGGCCCAGCGGGCGGGGCGGGTCATGGGGCCGTTCCCCAGAAGACGTCCGGTGGCGGCAGCTCCGGGCAGGTCTGGGCGATATGGGCCTTCCGTTCCTCCGAGACTCCGACCATGGTGGTACTGAAGGGCCACCAGTCGTGGCGGTCCTGCGTGAAGAAGGAGGTCACAAAGGATTCTTTGGATGGACGGGAACTCGTGTCCACGTGCAAGCCCTGGGCCTCGAGGCAAGGGATGAGGTACTGGTCCCAGTAGTCGTAGACGAGGCGCAGCTGCGGTTCCGTCCAGTCATGGGCATAGGCAGGGTCCACTGGGTGCTTGACCGCACAGGTGTTCTCAGCGAGATTCCACGCGCGCTTCTGCGATTCTGGTGGAGTCGGGTAGCGAAGACCACCCGTGGGGGTGACCTCCACGGGAAATCCGGCGGCCGCCATGCACTCGCCGATCTTCTGAGACGACTCCAGGGTGGTCGACGACCAATCCATACGCCGCACCTGAAGCAGTTCCGGGGTTCCAGCTTCCCGCGCCATGCGCTCCACTTGTTCTCGCTGGGCCGCCTCTTTCTCCGCTTCCGTCGTCAGGAGGGGTTCGATCCTCTCGGTGGGAACCCACTGCGAGGCGTCCCAGGTCTTCTCGGCCGTCGCGGTGGGGGGAGCGGCGACCGTGGATGAACCGCCGAGGCCCGCAGACTCCCGACCGACGCAGCCGGTGAGGGTCAGGGCGACGGCCGCCACCAGGGCGGCCGTCGCAGGAATGCGTAATGAAGTCATCGGTGCCGGCGAGTCAGTACGGGTAGTAGCAGTAGCCGTAGGTGCCCGACAGGAGGAGCGATTCGGAGCTGACCCGCCAGTTCTGGGACATGCGAAGTCCTGGGTCGAAGCCGTAGGTGTACCTGTTCACCACCTTGGTGGTCCGTCCACCCACATCGAATGACATTCGGTCCCCGTAGCGTTGCTGTTCGCCTCGTGCTCCCACGTACCCACCTCCTGCGCTGCAGTCCTGCCGACCGGAGTCCGTCAGCGCCTGCGCTGGCACCGCACCGGAGACGGCCAACAGTCCAGCGACGGCCACGCCGGCACCGACCTTAGAAATCCGGTGCTTCATACCCATGTCGCTCCTCCTTCATGGTTCACGCTCAGTCGTGAGCTATGTCACACTCTATGAAGGTGCTCGCCCTGTGTCCAGAGAATTCTCGGTCGGTCCACAGACGTGCCCCACCAGGGAGTCACGAGGGTCCTGCGCGTGACGGATGCGCAATCTCAGGGGACGAATGAGCGCGGCCACCCCGGCAGGTGCGGACCGACGACCGGCCCGGTCACGTCCCCGTCGTCGACGACGCGCGCCGCCTCCAGGACGTAGGCCTCGCCGTCCAGGAGCATCCGCGTGACCACGGCGTTGCCGAGATCCATCTCCGCATACCCCGTGGCCTCGCTCCCCGCCGGCTCCTCTCGGCGGACCAGGTCCACCCGCACGGCGCACTCGCCCAGCCAGCGGGCCGCGCACACCCGGTGCTGGTCATGGTTCCCGCCCCAGATCCCCAGCTCGGCGGGGGCGAACATCGCCAGCACCCGGTGCGACGGGGACAACCACGGCCACACCCATTCCCGGGTGAAGCCCTCCCGCCCTGGTGACGCGTGGACCACCAGCCGCTCCTGTCCCGTGCGCGGGTCGTAGAAGAGATCGTGCCGCGCAGACCAGGCCGCGAAACCGCCGTCACCGCGCGCCCGGACCTCGTACACCTCCGGCTCCGGTTGGTGCGGGCTCGTGAGGCTCACCCGCGCCTGGATGGGGAACGTCATGCGGTGGTCCCGCGTCGCGGCGACGACGGCGGCCAACGCCTGGGTGCCGGCGTCGCCCCGCACCGGGGTCACCGGACGCCCTAGCGCGAGGCGGGCGCGCCGTCGTCGTGGTGCTCGTCCTCCCCGCCCCGGAACTGGCTCGTGTAGAGCCGGTGGTACGCGCCCCGGGCGGCCAGGAGCTCCTCGTGCGAACCCTGCTCCACGATGTCCCCGTGCTCCATCACCAGGATCACGTCCGCGTCGCGGATGGTGCTCAGGCGGTGGGCGATCACGAAGGACGTGCGGTCGTTGCGCAGCGCCGCCATGGCCTGCTGCACGAGCACCTCGGTGCGGGTGTCCACGGAGGAGGTCGCCTCGTCCAGGATGAGCAGGGACGGCTGGGCGAGGAACGCGCGGGCGATGGTGATGAGCTGCCGCTCGCCCGCGGAGATGTTCGAGGCATCCTGCTCGATCACGGTGTCGTAGCCGTCCGGGAGCGTGTGGACGAAGCGGTCCACGTAGGTGGCCTTCGCCGCCGCGAGGACCTCCTCGTCCGTGGCCTCCAGCCGGCCGTACCGGATGTTCTCCCGGATGGTGCCGCCGAACAGTACCGCGTCCTGCAGCACCATGCCCGTGGCCGCGCGCAGCTCCTGGCGCGGCACCCGGCGGGTGTCCACGCCATCCAGCAGGATGCGACCGCCGTCCACCTCGTAGAACCGCATGATGAGGTTCACCAGCGTGGTCTTGCCCGCGCCGGTGGGGCCCACGATCGCGATCGTCTGCCCCGGCTCCGCCACCAGGTTCAGGTCCGTGATGAGCGGCTTCGCCTCCGTGTAGGTGTGATGTCCAGGGAGGTTGTTGAGCCTGCTGGCAGGTGCGGCTCCGATCGCGGAGTGGACTCGGTGATGATTGTAGAAGTGCACCCACCCAGGCAACGCGGCCCTGCGTTCGGTCT
>NZ_JAKRNH010000096.1:0-9113 GCF_022346985.1 Micrococcus sp. ACRRV | reverse complement strand
CTCCTCCGCCCTGAGCCGTCGCGCGCCGCGCCGCGCCGTCCTCGGCCTGCTGGCCGCGTCCCCGCTGCTGGCGGCCTGCGGCGGCGACCCCCTGGCCGAGGGGTCGTCGAGCCCCGCGCCGGGCTCCGGCGGCACCGACGCCGGCGGCGCCGTCACGGTGGGCTCCGCGAACTTCGCGGAGTCGGAGATCCTCGGCGAGCTGTACGCCCAGGTCCTCGAGGCCAAGGGCCTGCAGGTGGAGCGCCGCATGCAGATCGGCGCCCGCGAGGTCTACCTCGACGCGCTCAAGGACGGCTCGATCGATCTGATCGCCGAGTACACCGGCAACCTCCTGGGCTACGTCGACAAGGAGGCCACCGCGACGTCGTCGGCCGACGTGGAGGCCGCGCTGAAGGCGGCCCTCCCGGACCACCTGACGACCCTCGCCGTGGCCCAGGCCGAGGACAAGGACTCCTACAACGTCACCAAGGCGTTCTCGGAGGAGAACGGGATCACCTCCCTCGCCGACCTCGCCGCCCACCCCGGCACCCTCCGCGTGGGCGGCCTGCCCGAGCTCGCCCAGCGCGACTACGGAGCCGGCCTCGCCGGCCTGCAGGAGGTCTACGGGGTGCCCCAGGACAAGCTCGAGTTCACCCCCATCAGCGACGGCGGCGGCCCCCTCACCGTGCGCGCCCTCGTGGACGGGGACGTGGACCTGGCCAACATCTTCTCCACGACGCCGGCCATCAAGGACAACGGCTTCGTCACCCTGGAGGACCCGAAGGGCATGATCACAGCGCAGAACGTGGTCCCCCTGATGGCCAAGGACAAGGTGACGGACCGCATCCGCGAGGCCGTGGAGGCCGTCCAGGCGCAGCTGACCACGGACGACCTGCTGGCCATGAACGCCGCCAACGCGGGCGAGGCCAAGCGCCAGCCGCGTCAGGTGGCGGCGGACTGGCTGCGGCAGAAGGGGCTGGTCTGAGCCGGTCCCGGGTCGGAGGAGCCTGGGCGCCCGCCCCCGGCCCGCACGATCCCCGCCTGCCCCTGCGCAAGGCGGGGTTCCGCCACGCCGGCGACGCCGCCCGCTGGGTGCGCAGCCTCACCCCGCTCGGCGCACCCGTGCCCCAGGGGGCGGAGTTGACCCGCCGCATCCTGCAGGCCCGGCCGGAGCTGCCCGTGGACGCGGCGCAGGCCCTGACCCTCCTGGCCGAGGGCGCAGGGCCGGGGGAGGACGCGGTGTGATGAGCGCGGCGGCGGGGCGTCACAGCGACACCCGCCGCCCTGCGACAGGAGTACCCTCGTCCCCATGCAGATCCGTGCGCAGCAGTGGTGGACCGCCTGAGGGCGGTCTCCACGTCGTGCGCACACCACGAACGAGCCGTCCGGAATCCGGGCGGCTCGTCCCACGAGCGGCCCGGGACGGCCAGGCTCCCGCCTGACCCCACCCTGAAGGAGACCGCCATGACCCACCGCAATCCCGAGGACAACGCCCTCCGGGCCCCCGACGCCGCCCGCCCCGAGCCTCGCACGCTCGCCGAGGCCACGGACCTCGTGCACACCCCGGACCTCACGGCCGGCGCCGACGGCATGTTCGGCACCTACGGCGGCGCCGTCCTGCCGCCGGAGCTCGCCGGCCCCATGGCCGAGGTCGCGGAGGCCTACGAGGAGGCCCGCCACGACCCCGAGTTCTACGCCGAGTACCGCCGCCTGCTGCGCGACGTCGTCGGGCGTCCGTCCCCGCTGACCCCGCTGCACAGGCTCTCCGACGAGCTGGGCGGCGCCCGGATCGTCCTCAAGCGCGAGGACCTGAACCACACGGGCGCCCACAAGATCAACCACACCATCGGTGAGGCGCTGCTGGCCAAGCGCATGGGCAAGCGCAGCCTGATCGCCGAGACCGGCGCGGGACAGCACGGCGTGGCCCTGGCGACGGCGGCCGCGATGGTCGGCCTGGACTGCGAGATCCACATGGGATCGATCGACGTGGCCAAGCAGCACCCCAACGTGGTGCGCATGCGCCTGCTCGGCGCCACGGTGGTCTCCGTGGACCGGGAGGGCCGCTCGCTCAAGGAGGCCGTGGACTCCGCGTTCGACGTGTACGCCTCCGACCCGGCGCACTATCTCTTCGCGATCGGCTCCGTGGTGGGCCCGCATCCGTTCCCCACGATCGTGCGGGACTTCCAGGCCGTGGTCGGGCGCGAGGCGCGCGCCCAGTTCCTGGAGCGCTACGGCGCGCTGCCGAGCGCCGTCGTCGCGGCGGTGGGCGGCGGATCCAACGCGATGGGCGCGTTCACCGCGTTCCTCGACGACGCCGACGTGCGGCTGATCGGCGTCGAGCCCGGCGGTCGTTCGGCCACGAAGGGCGAGCACGCGATGTCGATGGCGCAGGGCGTGGACGGCGTCCTGCACGGCATGGCCACGAAGGTCCTGCAGGACGAGCAGGGCGTGCCGGACCCGGTGCACTCGATCGCCTCGGGCCTGGACTACCCGGGCGTCGGGCCGCAGCACGCACGCCTGGCGCAGCTGGGCCGCGTGGAGTACGTCGCTGAGGACGACGCCGCGGTGCTCGAGGCCTTCCAGCGCCTCACCAAGCTGGAGGGCATCATCCCCGCGCTCGAGTCCGCGCACGCCGTGGCCCGCGCGATCCGCATGGCTCCCGGGCTCGGCACGGACCAGCGGATCCTCGTCAACCTCTCCGGCCGCGGCGACAAGGACGTGGACTACGTGGCCGAGACGCTCGGCCTCACCGGGGACGCCGACGAGGTGGTGCGCTGACGGCGCCGCGCGGGCGGACGGCGCTCTCAGCTCAGTCCGCAGGCGACGAGCCGGCCAGCCGCGCCTCGAGTCCCCCGCGCACCGCGGGCCACTCGGCGGCGAGCACGCTGAAGTAGTCGACGTCCGCGACGGTGCCGTCCGCGGCGGGCCGGAAGGCGCGCAGCGTGCCCTCGAAGGTCGCGCCGAGGCGCAGGATCGCCCGGTGGGAGCGGGTGTTGCGGTGGTCGCACCGCAGCCCCACCCGCTCCACGCCGAGCGCCTCGAACGCGTGGCGGAGCAGGAGCAGCTTGCACGCCGGGTTCACCTCCGTGCCCCAGACCTCGCGCGCGTAGATCGTGTGCCCCACGTCCACGCGCACCCCGGGCACGTGCTCGTAGTACGCGGTGCGGCCCACGAACTCCCCGTCCCGTTCGACGGCGAACGCGGTGAGGTCCTCGCGGGCCATGAGCTGGGCGAGGTGGGCGGCCATGGCCTCGTCCGACGTGGGCAGGGGCGAGCTCATCCCCGCCCATGACCCGGCGTCGACGAGCGCGCGGAGCCGCGGGGCGTCGTCGAGGGTGAGGGGGCGCAGGCGCACCGCGCCGTGCTCGAGGAGGAGGTCGGCGGGGAGCTGCGCGGCAGGCATGGGCGTGAGCGTAGCGCGCGCTGCCGTGCGAGGGCACGCGATCCGCGGGGCTGTTCTCCCCGAGCCAGCGCCCGGTGAAGGGCCGGGCGCGGCCGGGAAGCCGGGCCTCACCGGGGCGGTCCGCCGCGGCGCGTCCGCATCTTGTTGAACAATTCGTCCACGGAGAGGCGCCGCGGCTGACGGTTCGTCTTCACTCCGGGGGTGTCGAGGCCGCCGCCCTGGTCTGCCGGGGGCGCAGGGGCCTAGCGTCGAACCCTGGCACACAACGTCGTGGCCGCCTCCGTGGCCTCGGCGCGCCCTCGACCAGGCCGGCCTCCGCAGACCCCTCCCGGCGTCCGCGGGATCCGACCCGGTGAGCCCACCCGCTCATTCCGTCCACGAAGGAAGACCTTTTTCGATGACCTCCGCATCGTCCCCGCTGGCCAATGCCCTGGCCCAGCTCGAGAGGGCCGTTGAGACCCTCGGCTACGACGAGGGCACCCACCAGCTGCTCGCCAACCCGCGCCGCGAGCTCTCCGTCAGCATCCCGCTGCGGCGTGACTCCGGCGAGGTCGAGGTGTTCCACGGCTACCGCGTGCAGCACAACTTCTCCCGCGGCCCCGCCAAGGGCGGCGTCCGCTTCAGCCCCTCCGTGGACCTCGACGAGGTGCGCGCTCTGGCCATGTGGATGACCTGGAAGTGTGCCCTCGTGGACGTGCCCTACGGCGGCGCCAAGGGCGGCGTGGCCATCGACCCGCGCACGTACTCGCAGGCCGAGCTGGAGCGTGTGACCCGGCGCTACACCACCGAGATCCTGCCGATCATCGGCCCGGAGAAGGACATCCCGGCCCCGGACGTGGGCACGGACGAGAAGACCATGGCCTGGATGATGGACACGTTCTCCGTGGCCATGGGCTACACCGTGCAGGGCGTCGTCACCGGCAAGCCCGTCTCCTTGGGCGGCTCCCTGGGCCGCGCCGAGGCCACCTCCCGCGGCGTCGTCCACATCGCGCTCGCCGCGCTCAAACACAAGGGCATCGAGCCCGCCCAGGCCACCGCGTCCGTGCAGGGCTTCGGCAAGGTCGGCGCCGGCACGGTGGAGTTCCTCGCCGACGCCGGCGTGAAGGTCCTGGCCGTGTCCGACCAGTACGGCGCCGTCCGCCGCGAGGAGGGCATCGACTACGCCGCCCTCGCCGCCCACGTAGCCGAGACCGGCTCCGTGGTCGACTGCCCCGGCACCGAGCCCATGGACCCCGCCGAGCTGCTCACCATGGAGGTCGACGTCCTGGTGCCCGCCGCTGTCGAGGGCGTGCTCACCAAGGACAACGCCGGCGACGTCAAGGCGAAGATCGTGGTGGAGGGCGCCAACGGCCCGACCACCGGTGAGGCCGACGCCATCCTCAACGAGAACGGCGTGCTCGTGGCCCCGGACATCCTGGCCAACGCGGGCGGCGTGATCGTCTCCTACTTCGAGTGGGCGCAGGCCAACCAGGCCTACCGCTGGACGCTCCAGGAGGTCAACGACCGCCTCGCCGCGCGCATGCGCACCGCGTGGGACGGCGTCCTGGCCGCCAGCCAGAAGCACGGCGTGAGCCTTCGCGAGGCCGCCACCGTGACCGCCGTGAAGCGCGTCAAGGAGGCCCACGAGATCCGCGGCCTCTACCCGTGATCTGACGCCGGCCCCGGCACGACGACGCCCCCGCAGCCTCCACGAGGAGGGTGCGGGGGCGTCGTCGTCAGCTCCCCGAAGACGTCGAGGGCGGGGTCGGCTCAGGCGTCCACGACCACCACGGTCACCAGCGGCGCGCGGCGGTAGGCGCGCTCCAGGTGACGGGTGACGGCGTCGCCGATCACGCGCTCGAGCTTCTCGATGTCGTCGATGTCCTGGACGTTCGAGCGGGACAGGGCGGACTTCACCTTCTCCGCGGCGCCCTTGAACACGGACGCGTCCTGGATGAAGCCCTTGGTCATGAACTCGAGCGGCTCGGCCAGCTGGTTGGTGTCCGGGTCGACGATCGCCACGACCGTGACGACGCCGGCCTCCTGCATGGTGCGGCGCTCCTCGAGGGTGCCCTCGGTGACCTTGCCGATCGTGTCGCCGTCCACGTAGACGAGGCCGGCCTCGACCTTGCCCGCCACGGAGACCCTGCCGTCCACCAGGTCCAGGACGTCGCCGTCCTTGGTGATGAACACGCGGTCCTCCGGGAGGCCGGTCTTCTTGGCCAGCTCCGCGTTGGCGTGCAGGTGCGCGGCCTCGCCGTGCACGGGCATCACGTTGCGGGGCTGCACGATGTTGTAGCAGTACACCAGCTCGCCGGCGGAGGCGTGGCCGGAGACGTGCACCTTCGCGTTGCCCTTGTGCACCACGTTCACGCCCATGTCCGTGAACTTGTTGATGATGCCGGTGATGGAGGTCTCGTTGCCCGGCACCACGGAGGAGGCCAGGAGGACGGTGTCCCCCTTGTTCAGCTTGATCTGGTGCGTCTGGTTGGCCATGCGGCCCAGCGCGGCCATCGGCTCGCCCTGGGAGCCGGTGGAGATCAGGGCGATCTTCTCGTCCGGCATGTCCTGCAGCTTCTTGAAGTCCACCACGAGGCCCTTGGGGATCTTGAGGTAGCCCAGGTCGCCGGCGATGCCCATGTTGCGCACCATCGAGCGCCCCACGAAGGCGACCTTGCGGCCGGAGGCGTGGGCGGCGTCGAGCACCTGCTGGATGCGGTGCACGTGCGAGGCGAACGAGGAGACGATGATCCGCTTCGGCGCCGTGCGGAACACGTGGTCGATGGCGGGGGTCAGCTCGCGCTCGGAGATGGTGAAGCCCGGGACCTCCGCGTTGGTGGAGTCCGTGAGGAACACGTCCACACCCTCCTCGCCCAGGCGGGCGAAGTGGCGCAGGTCGGTGATGCGGCGGTCCAGCGGGAACTGGTCCATCTTGAAGTCGCCGGTGTGCAGGATCAGGCCGGCCTCCGTGCGGATCGCCACGGCGAGCGCGTCCGGGATGGAGTGGTTCACGGCCACGAACTCGAGCTCGAACGGGCCCATGTGGCGCTTGTCCTCTGCGACCACCATGTGGGTCTTGGGGACGATCTTGTGCTCCTTGAGCTTGGCCTCGATGAAGGCCAGCGTCAGCTCCGAGCCGATCAGGGGGATGTCCGGGCGCTCCTTGAGGAGGTACGGGACGCCGCCGATGTGGTCCTCGTGGCCGTGGGTCAGCACGACGCCGACGACGTCCTGCAGGCGGTCACGGATGGAGGTGAAGTCCGGCAGGATCACGTCGATGCCGGGCTGGTGGTCCTCCGGGAAGAGCACGCCGCAGTCCACGATCAGGAGCTTGCCCTGGTGCTCGAAGACGGTCATGTTGCGGCCGATCTCGCCGAGGCCGCCGAGCGGGGTGATGCGCAGACCGCCCTTCGCGAGCTGGCCGGGGGCGCCGGAGGACCGGGAGCGGCGGGACTGGCCGCCGCCGCGGCGGCGGGAGGAGGAGTTGCGGGAGGAACGAGTCAAGTCAGCGTGCTTTCGTCAGTCGGACAGAGGGGTGGGCACGCGCTCGGATCGAGGGCGTGCCGCGTGTCCCGCCCGCGGCGGGCCCAGGGGCGCGCGCAGGGAGCGGGTGAAGTCTTCCTCTAGACTACGGCCTTTTGCCCAGGCCGGGGGCGACGACGCCGCCCGCTCACCCCCGGCGGGCGCGGCGCCGGGACGCGCGGAGCCCCGCGGGGACCTGCGGCGAGGACGCCACGACCATGGCCGCGAGCGCCCCGAGTGTGCCGACCACCGTCAGCCAGGTGACCTGCGCACCGGGGGCGGGGGCCACGACGTCGAGCAGCAGGGAGCCGACGAGCTGGCCGGCGACCATGCCGAGGGTGGTGAGGAACGCGCCCACCCGGGGGATGAGGAAGGCGCCCAGCCCCACGAACACGGTGCCCAACGGCCCGCCGAGGTACATCCACCACGCCGCGGGGAGCGGCCCCATGCCGGCGCCCGTGCCCGCCGCGACGGCCGTGGCCGCGGCGAGCACCGCCGTCCCGGCCGCGAAGTTCACCAGCGTCGGGGGCAGCGGGGTGCCGAAGTGCGCCGTCTGGTGGCCGTTCATCGCCTGCTGGCCGCTCGTGGCCACGCCCGCCGCCAGCGGCAGCACCGCCAGCGCCAGCCAGGCCCCCGGGGATCCCGACTCCTGCAGCCGCGGCCACACCACCGCGGTGACCGCGCAGAACGCCAGGAGCGCCCCGAAGAGGCGGCGCCGGCTGATCCGCTGCACGCCCGCGGGTGTCCACCCGAGCCGGTCCCAGAGCATCCCGCCGAGCATCTGCCCGGTCACGACGGCCACCGTGAACACCGCCACGCCGATCAACGGGATCGTCCACGCCTGCGTCAGCACGAACGCCGCGCCGATGGTGCCGGCGAGCAGCTGCCACCAGCGCACGTCGCCGTTCCGCACGGCAGCGGGGATCCGTGCGGCGCCCCGTCGGCCGGAGGGCAGCAGGAGCGTGGCGAGGACCAGGACGGCCAGGCCCGTGGCGAAGGACGCACACGCAGCGAGCGCCGGCGAGCCGACCGCCAGGGACAGCGCCGAGTTCACCCGCCCCTGGACCGGCATGGCCAGGCCGGCGACGAGCGCCAGCAGGAACAGCAGCGCCGTCGTCGCCCCGGAGCGCGGCGCGGGCGTGAGGGCGGGGGAGGAGGAGGCAGGCACCGGCCCAGGATGGCACGCGACGGCTCGGGGTCCTGCCGATGCGTCCGCCCGCGTCAGGACGCGCGTCCTGGCCAAGACCCCCGCGTGCCGGGAAGACTGGCGGACGGACGGGCGGCGAACGCCGCCCGCGGACGTGCCGCAAGGAGGCCCCATGACCAAGGTCCTGTTCGTCGTCAGCGCCGCCGACCAGTGGACGCTCAAGGACGGCACCGTGCACCCCACCGGCTTCTGGGCCGAGGAGCTCGTGGTGCCGCACCAGACGTTCACCGAGGCCGGCTGGCACGTGGACATCGCGACGCCGGGCGGCCGCGTGCCCACCGTGGACCGGCTGAGCCTCGGGATGATGGCCGGGTCCCCGGCCAAGCGCGAGCAGCTGAGGGCCGCCCTGGACCGGCTGCGCCCCGCGCTGGAGCGCCCCCTGGTGCTCGCCGACGTGGACGACTCCGCCTACGACCTCGTGTTCTACCCCGGCGGCCACGGCCCCATGGAGGACCTGGCCTACGACCCGGTGTCCGGCGCGCTGATCGCCCGCCGTCTGCTGGACGAGGCCCCGCTGGCCCTGCTGTGCCACGCCCCGGCCGCCGTGTTCGCGGCCAAGCGCGCCGACGGCACGATCGTGGCCGAGGGCCGCCGCATGACCGCGTTCTCCGACCTCGAGGAGAAGCTGAACCCGTTCGCCCGCAAGGCGAAGTGGACCCTCGAGGCCCAGCTCAAGCACGGCGGCGTGCAGTACGAGAAGGCGCGCTTCCCCATGCAGTCGCACGTCGTGGCGGACGGCGCCCTGTACACCGGGCAGAACCCGCAGTCCTCGGCGGCCCTCGCCGAGCGCCTCGTGCACGACCTCAGCGCCCGCGTCGAGCGCTGAGTCCGGGGCAGCCGCCGCTTTCGTTCGCGAAACGGACGGCGTGTCGCTCGCTTTCGTGCGCGAAACGGACGGCGTGTCGCTCGCTGTCGTGCGTGAAACGCACGCGGGCAGGGCTCGCCTGCCGTTTCACACACGAAAGTGCCCGGGGAGGGGTTCATTTCACGCACGAAAGCGCGGGGGGTTCGGGGGTGATCAGG
>NZ_JAKRNH010000095.1:0-9197 GCF_022346985.1 Micrococcus sp. ACRRV | reverse complement strand
GAGACAGCCGACCCCGCTGATGAGAGGCACCCCCATGCCGGACATCCTCGAATTCCCCCTGCCCGCCACCGCCGACGAGGCGCACTGGCAGGCCTACTGCCGCCTCAACCGCGACCACAACCACGAACTCCTCGGCACCACCGAGTGGGATGAGTCCCCCGACGACGCCCTCCTCGACGCCGCCGCCGAGTCGGACTACACGCTGCGCCGCTTCCTCGCCCTCGACGACGACGGCACGCCCGTCGGCAACGGCCGCATCCTGGTGAACCACGTGGACGAGCCGGACGCCGCGTCCCTCAGCGTGTTCATCCACCCCGACCACCGGCGCCGCGGCCACGGCCGGGCCCTGGCCGAGCGCATCGCCCGGGAGGCCGACGGCTTCACCCGGTTCGAGACGTGGCCCATGACGCCGCTCCCCGCCGAAGGCGAGCGGGTGCTGCGCCCGTCGAGCGGGGCCGGCGCCGTCCCGGCCGATCACCCCGGAGTGCGGCTCGCCCTCTCCTACGGCTTCGCCCTCGGGCAGGTCGAACGGGTGAGCCGGTATGACGTCCTGACCCCCGCCGTCGACCCCGCGGACGCCCTCGCCGAGGCGGAGCGCCCTGGCGCGGACTATGAGGTGCTGACGTGGGAGGGTCCGGCCGACGAGGCCGTGCGGGCTGACCTCGCCGTCCTCAAGGAGCGCATGTCCACGGACGTGCCCTCCGGCGACCTGACCGTGGCCGAGCAGACCTGGGATGCAGAGCGGGTGCGGCGCCAGGAGGAGCAGATCCTCCTCACCGGTCGGTTCTTCCGGGCCGCGGTGCGCCACCGCGACACCGGGCGGATCGTCGGCGTGAACGAGCTGGTGGCGCCGCGCTCCCGCACGAGCGGTCTGGTCGACCAGTGGGACACCATCGTCCTGCCCGAGCATCGCGGGCACCGGCTGGGCATGCGGGTGAAGGCGGCGAACCTGGTCGCCCTGCGCCGGGCCCTGACCGAGGCCCGCGCGATCATCACCTGGAACGCCGAGGAGAACCGGCCGATGCTCGACGTCAACGAGGCCCTGGGCTTCCAGCCGATCCTCGTGGAGGCGGAGATGCAGGCCCACGGGCCGCTGCGCCGGGTCGTGCCGTGACGGAGGCGCGGCGCCCGACGTCCGCCCGCTCACCGGTGCTCCGCATCCTCGCCAGGATCCTGACCGCCGCCCTCCTCCTGGCACTCGCGGTGCTCGCGGTGGCGGTGTTCACACCGCACAGCGAGCTCGGGCAGCGGCTGACCACCCGACTGTTCCTCGCTCAGGCCCTCGCGTTCGCGGAGCCGGCGGGGGCCGGTCTCACCCTGCTCGGCCTCGGCGTGCTGGCGCTCCACCGAGGGGCGGGCACCCGGCGGAGGACGGCGGTCGGCGGCGTCGCGGCGATGCTCCTGGGCCTGGGCGTGGGACTGCTGGCCTGGCCCGATGCGCCGCCCTGGGCGGCCGGGCCCGCCACCGCCACGGGGAACACCGGGCGGCACGTGCGGGTGACGGTGTTCAACAGCCTGGACACCCTCACTGCGGCCGACGCGCGGCGCCTCATCGACGAGACCGACCCCGACGTGCTGGTGCTTCCCGAGGCGGCTCCGTCGCGGGTGCGCGAGGCCCTGGCCGGGACCGGCCTCGCAGGCGGGGTCCATGAGGGCGCCGATTCCGGGTTCAGCCGCGGCCGTCCCGCCGGTGTCGCCCCAACCACGATCGCGATGCATCCCCGCCTGGGCGCCTACCACCAGACCGCACCCACGCCGACGACGTTCGGCGCCATACGCCTGGAGCCTGCGGACGGGGCGGACGGCCCGGTCGTCGTCGGCGTCCACACGGGGCCGCCGCTGCCGCGCTTGATGGACGACTGGCGCGGCGACCTGGACCGCCTGAGCGCGGTGGACCATGCCGCTGCGCAGGGGCCGATGGTCGTGGCCGGGGACCTCAACGCGACCCTGCGCCACGGTCCGCTCGCGGACCGCGTGCACCTGGCGGACACGGCCCTCCGCTGCCCGGACGACGTCGGAGGCACCTGGCCCTCGGACGCGCCCGGCCGGCTGCGGTCGCCCATCGACCACGTCCTGGTGACGGGCGATGTGGAGGTGCTCTCCTGCACCACTCTGCGGGTCGGCGCGTCCGACCACCTGGCCTATGCGGCGGAGCTGCGCCTGCCCGGGACATGACCCCGACACTCCCGCTTTCGTCCAGGAAACACACGGCGCTTCACGCGCTTTCGGTCGGGAAACGGACACTATGAAACATCCGCCGCGGTTTCTCGGCAACGAATTCACGCCTGTATAGTCGTCATTGTGAAATCACACCGGTGAATCCGCCGGTGAACCGCTCTGAAAGGACTTCTCTCATGGCCACCATCACCACCATCGCCGACGACTTCGACAACTCCACCCCCGCCGAGACCACGTACTTCTCGGTGAACGGCAAGGAGTACGCGATCGACCTCAACGAAGAGCACCGCCGTGAGCTCGAGGACGTCCTGGAGGAGGTCGCCGAGCGCCTCTCGAAGTACACCGCCGTGGCTCGCCCGCTGGGCAAGTCCTCCGCCCCGGCCCGCAAGTCCTCCAAGTCCTCCTCCTCCCGTTCCGGCGCCTCCTACGACGCCGGCGCCGTGCGCTCCTGGGCCGAGGAGAACGGCTACAAGGTGGCCGACCGCGGCCGCATCTCCGCCGACGTCCTCGAGGCCTACAACGCCTCCAAGAAGGGCTGATCGAAAAAGGGCGGAACAACCCCTTCCGCCCCGATTCCACAGGTCGGACGCATGATCCTCCACCTCACCCTTCCCGAGGACTGGGCCGCGGCCCGCGCCGCCGGCGTCTACCCGGCGTCGACGCGCGGGGCGGGCATCGCCGAGGTCGGATTCCTGCACGCCTCGGAGGATGAGCGGCAGGCCGGCGCGGTGGCCGCGGCGTTCTACGCGGACCGCCCGGACGCGTTCCTGGTCGCCCTGGACGAGGACGCGCTGGCCGCGGCCGGACTCGAGGTGCGCCGCGAGCCGGGGAATCCCGCCGACCCGCAGTCGGAGCTGTTCCCGCACGTCTACGGCGGGCCGATCCCGGTCGCGCTGATGCGCCCGCTCCGCCCCTCGCTCACCCTGCGCCCCTACGCCCCCGACGACGCCGCCGCCACCCTGGACGTGTTCCGCGCCGCTGTCACGGGCACCGCGGCCGCGCACTACACGCCGGAGCAGATCCGCGCCTGGTGCCCCGCGGACGTCGACGCCGACGCGTGGGCCGCCCGCCGCGGCGCCGCCTGGACCGTGGTCGCCGTGGACGGGGCCGGACGGGTGCTCGGGTTCGCGGACCTCACCGCGGACGGCGTCCTGGACATGCTCTTCGTCCACCCGGAGGCCGGCGGGCGCGGCGCCTCCCGCCTGCTGGTCGGCGCCGTCCTCGCGGAGGCCCGACGCCGGGGCCTGCCCCGCGTGGACGTCCGCGCCAGCCGCTCGGCGCGGCCCGTGCTCGAGGCCCTCGGGTTCACCGTGGACGGGGAGGACCCGGGGAACACGGTACGCGGCGTCGTCGTGCCGAACACCCGCATGCACGCGGACCTGGCGGGCTCCGCGGGCTCCCCCGCACCTCCCGGCCTGTGGTCCTAGGCTCACCCCCCCTGGACATCCCGGACCTCCGCCGCCGCTTCCCCGACGCGCCAGCCACGCCGTCCGCGACGCCGCCTGCCGCACCCACTGGCGCACTCGCCGCGCGCGAGGATCCCCACGCGCTCACGTGGGCGGTGCTCGGTGACTCCGCCGCCGTCGGCATCGGGGCGGAGACCATGGGGCGCACCTACGTGGCCCAGGCGGCCGCCCGGGTGAGCGCCCAGACCGGCCGGCCGGTGCGCGTCGTGAACCTGGCCGCGTCCGGGGCCATGGCGAAGGACGTCCTCGCCGACCAGCTGCCCCTGATCCCCTCGGGCCGCGTGGACGCGGCGACGTGCGTCGTCGGCGGCAGCGACGTCACCTGGGCGTGGCGGTTCCGGGAGAAGGGGACTGGTGCATGGATAGGTGACAATTTGTCTCACGCCGCGTGTGCGCCACCTCCGGCCCTGCCCACCCGCCACACGGCTCGCCACAAACAACCCGCTAGAGCGGCAGCCGCCCGTATGTTTCGGGGGATCCCTGGGGACCGCGGGGGCGCGCACCTGGACACCCAGTGCCACACCGACCGGATCCCGCCCGATACGCGAAGAGTCCACCGCGCGTCAGGTGAAATCTGCCTGGATCTCGACGGCGAAGGCCCTTGCCCACCGGTCCGCGTCGTGACACAGTTCACCCCATGATGCAGCAGCAGTGACCCCGTGGGTCCGACGACCCACCACCGGCCCTCCCCGCGCGCCCGTCTCGAGCACGGCTCGACGGGTGCCTCTGCGCCCACCCCTTTCTGCAGAAAGCAGTCACCGCATGCCTGACATCATCGAATTCCCCCTGCCCGCCTCGTCGGACGACCCCCACTGGCGGGCCTACTGCCTCCTCGGAGACGAGTACAACCACGAGCTGATCGGCACGACCGAGTGGGACGAGACCCCCACGGACGCGCTCATCCAGGCCGCCGCCGAGACCGACTACACGCAGCGCCGCTACCTGGCGTACGTCGACGGCGAGGCGGTCGGCTACGCCCGCGTCCTGATCAACCACGTCGACGACCCTGACGCGGCCTCCCTCAACGTCTACGTCCACCCGCGGCACCGCGGACGCGGCCACGGCCGCGCACTGGCCGAGCGGCTCGTCCAGGACACCGCCGGCCTCACCCGTTTCGAGACCTGGCCGCTGACGCCGCGGCCGGTGGCCGGGCAACGGGCGCTCACCCCGCCCAACGGCGCCGGCGCGGTGCCCGCCGGGCATCCGGGCGTGCGTCTCGCCCAGTCCTACGGCTTCGCGCTCGTCCAGGTCGAGCGGGTGAGCCGGTACGACTTCGCCGATCCGGGGATCGACCCCGCCGTCGCCCTGGCCGAGGCCGAACGCGTCTCGTCGGGCTACGAGCTCCACGCCTGGGAAGGTGCGGCCGACGCGGCCCTGCAGGACGACCTCGCCGTCCTCAAGGCTCGCATGGCCACGGACGTGCCCGCCGGGGAACGCACCGTGGTGGAGCAGGTCTGGGATGCGGCCCGCGTGCGTCGCATGGACGAGCAGATCCTCACGACCGGCCGGCTCTTCCGCGCGGTGGCGCGGCACCGTGCCACCGGCCGGATCGTCGCCCTGAGCGAGCTGGTGGCGCCCCGCTCGCGCCCGGACGGGCTGATCGACCAATGGGACACCATCGTGCTGCCCGAGCACCGCGGCCACCGCCTCGGCATGCGCGTGAAGGCGGCGAACCTCATCGCTGTGCGCGACGCGCTGCCCGAGGCCCGCGCGATCATCACGTGGAACGCCGAGGAGAACCGGCACATGCTCGACGTCAACGAGGCGCTGGGCTTCCGGCCCGTGCTGGTCGAGGCGTCCATGGAGGCGCCGGCACCCCTGCGACGTCGCTGACGGTCCGCGACCTCGTTGCCGCCTCACCCCCGTTCGAGCGCCCGCTGGGCCGCCTCCCGCACCGCCCGCGTGAGCCGCACCAGGCGCGTCACGGGCAGGGTGGCCGCCTGCCAGTACAGGGGCACGAGGACGTCGTCGAGCCCGGGCACGCGGACCAGCCGGCCGGCGCGCACGTCCTCGACGGCCTGGGCGTCCACGAGCATCCCCCACCCCAGGCCGGCCCGGACGGACCGGTGGAACCCGTCGAACGACGGCGCCAGGTGCGTGGGCGGGGCGACGTCCAGCCCGGCGCCGCTCAGCGCGAGGCGCTGCAGGTCGTCCTTCGCGTTGTAGCGCATCATGGGCATCGCGCCGAGGTCGACGACGTCGCCCGCCGCGTGCCGCGCGAGCAGGGCGGGCGTGGCGAGCGGGACGTAGCGCATGCTCCCCAGCGGCTCCGCCGCGCACCCCTGCACCGGCTGCGGCTCCGTGGTGACGGCGGCCAGCACCTCGCCGCGGCGCAGCAGCCGGGCGCTGTGGTCCTGGTCCTCGACGTGCAGGTCGAGGACCGTGTCGTCCCAGTCGGCAGCCTCCGCCAGGACGGGCCCGAACCACGTGCCCAGCACGTCGGCGGGCACGGCCAGGGAGGTGACGCTGCGCCCGGCCGCCGTGCGGCCCAGCCCGGCCCACGCCTCCTGTTCGAGCACCCGCATGTGCCGAGCCACGCGCACCAGGCCGACGCCGGCCTCGGTCGGTTCGCAGGGTGTGCCGCGCCGGAGCAGCACCTGCCCCACCTCCCGCTCCAGGGCGCGGATGCGCTGGCTGACCGCGGAGGCGCTGACGCCGAGCTCGTACGCGGCCGCCTCGAACGAGCCCTCGTCCGCGATCGCACGCAGCGCCTGCAGCTGATCCAGGTTCATGAAGCAGAGCTTAGGCGTCTGCAGTTCTCTTCGTTTGGCTCAGGCCCGGCCGGGCTCTAGCGTCCTCACCCATGTGGACCCTCGCCGGCACCGGCCTGCTCACCGGACTCGCGCTCATCGTCGCCATCGGCGCGCAGAACGCCTTCGTGCTCCGCCAGGGCGTGCGCCGGGAGCATGTGGGCGCCGTCGTGCTGGTGTGCATGGCCTCGGACGCCGTGCTGATCCTGGCCGGCACCGCCGGGGTGGGCGCGCTCGTGCAGGCCGTGCCGTGGCTGCTCGAGGTGCTGCGCTGGGGCGGCGCCCTGTACCTGCTCTGGTTCGCGGTCTCCTCCCTGCGTGCCGCGCTGCGCCCGCAGGGGCTCGTGGCCGAGCAGGCGCCGCGCACCGCGGGTTCGGTCATCGCCACCACACTCGCGCTGACCTGGCTCAACCCGCACGTCTACCTGGACACCGTGGTGCTGCTGGGCAGCCTCGCCAACCAGCACGGTCCCGACGCGCGGTGGGTCTTCGCCGCCGGCGCCGTCGCCGCCTCGATCCTGTGGTTCACCGCGCTCGGCTACGGCGCGCGCCTGCTGGCCCGGGTACTCGCCGACCCGAAGGCGTGGCGCGTGGTGGACCTGGTGATCGCGGTGGTCATGGCGGTGCTCGCGGTCCGGCTCATCGCCGGTTCCGGCGTGTGGGGATGAGTCGACACCGGCCCCCTCACTCCCCGCCCAGCTCCTCCCGGAGAATCCGCGCGCCGGCCACGAGCGCCGCCGTCTTGTCCCGGGCCACGGAGCGAGCCAGCGGCGCCATGCCGCAGTTGGTGCTCGCGATCAGCTTGTCCGCGTCCACGAACTCGAGGGTCTCCCGGAGGGTCGCGGCCACCTCCTCGGGCGTCTCGATCTCGTCGCTCGCCACGTCGATCGCGCCGACCATCACCTTCTTGCCGCGCAGCAGGCCGATGAGCTCTGCCGGCACCCGGGAGTGGTGCCGCTCCAGGGCGATCGTGTCGATCGTGGACTCGCGCAGCAGCGGGAACGACGTCTCATACTGGCGCCACTCCTCCCCGAGCGTGGCCTTCCAGTCGTTGTTCGCCTTGATCCCGTAGCCGTAACAGATGTGCACGGCCGTCTCACACGTCAGGCCCTCGGCCGCACGCTCGAGCGTCGCCACGCCCCAGTCGCGGACGTCGTCGAAGAACACGTTGAACGCGGGCTCGTCGAACTGCACGACGTCGACGCCCACCGCCGCCAGCTCCCGCGCCTCCTCGTTGAGGATGCGCGCGAACTCCCACGCGAGCTTCTCGCGGCTGCCGTAGTGGCGGTCGGCGAGGGTGTCGATCATGGTCATCGGCCCGGGCAGGGTCCACTTGATGGGCCGGTCCGTCCGCGCGCGCAGGGCCTTCGCGTCGTCCACGAACACCGGCGCCGGCCGGCCCACCTCCCCGACGACGGTCGGCACGCTCGCGTCGTACCGGTCGCGGATCCGCACCGTCTCACGCCGGTCGAAGTCCACGCCGCCGAGGTGCTCGATGAACGTGGTGACGAAGTGCTGGCGGGTCTGCTCGCCGTCGCAGACGATGTCGATGCCCGCGCGCTCCTGGTCGGCCACGGCGAGGGCGAGCGCGTCGAGCTTGCCCTCGCGCAGCCGCTCCCCCTCGAGCTTCCAGGGCGACCAGAGCGTCTCCTCCTCGGCGAGCCAGCCGGGCTTCGGCAGGCTGCCGACGAGGGTGGTGGGGATCAGGGTGGTCATCGGGTCTCCTCGGTGTCTCGTGCGGCGTGGGCGGCGGCCCAGCGCTTCAGCAGGTCGCGGTGCGGGCCCACGAAGTGCTCCTGCGTGTACTCCCCCTGCTTCCGGCCGAGGCGGGCCCGCTCCTCGCGGTCGTAGGCGATCCGGGTCTGCGAGAAGTCGCCGTGGTCCAGGCGCGGCCGGTAGAGCTCGCCGGCCCCGGCGTTCGCGTTGTAGATCTCCGGCCGGTAGATCCGCTGGAAGGTCTCCATGGTGGCGATCAGCCCGGCCAGGGAGAGGTTCGCGTGGTCGTTGAGCAGGTCGCCCCGCGAATAGAACGCCAGCGGCGCCACGGCCCCGCGCGGCAGGAAGCACCGGATCCCCAGGCCCATCCGGCCGAAGTAGCGGTCCGTGCGGGAGGGTTCGTCCTGGCGGTACTCGACCCCGAGCACCGGGTGCTCGTTCGTCAGCCGCCGGTAGGTGCGGCTCGTGGACACGCTGATGCAGATCACGGGCGGCTGCGGGAACCGCTCCCGGTACGCCTGCGAGTCGAGCAGGTGCCGGAACAGCCGCCCGTGCAGGTCGCCGAAGCCGTCGGGCTCCTCGGTCCCCGGCGACGTCGCCGCGTGCGCGGGCAGCACCACGGAGAAGTCGTGGTCGCGGACGTAGGAGGAGAAGTTGTTCCCCACACTGCGGCCGAGCACGGCGCCCGTCGCGCGCTCGACCACCCGCACGTCGAGCATCTCCATGAGCGGGAAGTCGACGTCCGCGCCGTCGTCGGCGGTGAAGTGCACGTCGATCGAGACGATCTCGATCCGCGCCGTGTAGCGGTCCCGCTCCGGGTTGTCCCAGGGGGCGAGGTCGTTGAGGCGCCCGTCGATCATGGCCAGGGCGGCGCGCAGGTTCTCCCGCCGGTCCGCGCCGCGGGCGAGGTTGGCGAAGTTCGTGGTGGCGCGCGTGCTGGCGGCGGGCGTGTAGTCCTCGTCGAACGGCGTGGTGTGGATGCTGAACGTCAGGTCGTCCACGCGGGTGGGCACGGTGCTCGGGACAAGGGTGGCGTGGCTCATCGGGTCCTCTCCGGGGTGCGGACGCGGGTGGTGCGGTGGTGGGC
>NZ_JAKRNH010000094.1:0-9330 GCF_022346985.1 Micrococcus sp. ACRRV | reverse complement strand
GCGCTCATCGGGACCTCTCCGGGGAGGGCGTGTCGGCGTCGGGGGACTGGAGGAGCTCCTCGAGGCGCAGCACGGCGCGCTCGAGGCGGGTGGGGAACAGGCCCGCGCGGGTCCAGGAGGCGGCGAGGGCCTCGAGGTCCGCGGGGGAGCGGACGCCGGCCACGCGCGCGGCGGGGGCGCCGGCGGACGCGACCGCACGGAAGGAGGCGGGGGCCGCCGCGACCCATGCCCGGACGTCGGCGGCGCGGGCCTCGTCGAATCGCACGTCCACCACGTCCCCGTCCTGGACGCGGGTCAGCTCGGCGAGGGTGCCCGCGCGGACGACGCGCCCGGCGCGCAGGATGGCGACGTCGTCGGCGAGGCGCTCGGCGTCGTCGAGCAGGTGCGTGGTCAGCAGGACCGCGGCGCCGCGCGCGGTGTGCTCCCGCACCACGTCGTGGACCACGGGGCGGGTCTCGGGGTCGAGCCCGGCGGTCGGCTCGTCGAGGAACAGGAGGTCCGGGCGACCCACGACGGCCGCCGCCAGGGCCACGCGCTGGCGCTGTCCGCCGGAGAGGCGCCGGATCGGGCGGTCGGCGACCCGGTCGATGCGCAGGCGGCCGAGGAGCGCGTCCGGGTCCAGGGGGTCGCCGTGGAGGGACGCCACGTGCCGCACGAAGCGGCGCGCCGTCACCGATGGCGGCAGGCCGCCCTCCTGCCACATCACGCCGAGGCGGGCGCGCAGGTCGGCATCGGCCCGCCAGGGGTCCCGGCCGAACACGCGCACGGTGCCGGAGTCCGGGCGGTCGGAGCCGTGGCACAGGGCCAGGGTGGTGGACTTTCCGGCGCCGTTGGGGCCCAGCAGGACGGTGACGGCGCCGCGGCGGGCCTCCAGGTCCACGCCGCGCAGCACCTCCGTGCGCGCGGCGCCGCGGCCGAGCGTGCGGCGCACCTCGTGCAGGCGCAGGGCCGGGGCGTCGGGGTGGGGGGAGGTCTCGGGCACCGACCCATTCTAGGTCCGGCCGCGGGCGTCTCCGTGCCGGTGCGCGGGGTCACACGGCGCGGTGACTTGAACGGTTCCAGATCAATACGTCACAATGGCTTTGTGTATTCCGACTCCGCCGATCCCGCCGCGCTCGCCCCGGGCACGCGCGAGCGCGTCCTGGAGCGGGTGCTCAGCCACGGCCCCGTCTCCGCCGCGGAGATCGGCGGCGCCCTGGGCCTGACCGCCGCCGCCGTGCGTCGTCATCTCGACGCGCTGGAGGAGGAGGGCTTCGTGGAGGTCAAGGTGGTCAGCGCCGCACGCGGCGCCGGGCGCCCGTCCCGCCGGTACGTCGTCGCCCCGCAGGCGCAGCGGCGACTGGGCGGGGACCACCTCGGCATCGCTCTGCAGGCCGTGGACCGTCTCGTGGAGGTCGGCGGCGAGGGCGAGGTGCGTCGCCTCGCGGCGGACGCGCTGCAGCCCGTCGAGGAGGCCTTCCAGGCCGCCGTCGCCGGCCGCGAGATGGGCCTCGAGGAACGCACCCGCGTCCTCGCGGACCTGCTCGACGACGCCGGCTACGCCGCCAGCATCCGACACGTCGGCGCGGGGCTGGCCCCCACGCTGCGCGCCGAGCAGCTCTGCCAGGGGCACTGCCCGCTGCAGGGCCTGCCGGCCCGACACCCCGAGTTCTGCGAGGAGGAGACCGCGCTGTTCGCCCGACTGCTGGGCGTGGACGTGCGCCGCCTCTCCACCCTCGCCGCCGGCGGGCACGTGTGCACCACGCACATCCCGCTCGGGCGGGCCTGACCCGCCGCACCGCAGACCACCCACACCGAACCCCACCGCTGAGAGAGAGGCTGAGATGACCGACCAGATCGTCCAGCAGGACTCGAGGGGCGCCGATCCCGGCGTCATCTCCGAGATCCTCGAGAAGAACCCCGAGCTGAACGCCATCGGTGCCTACCAGTACGGCTGGGCCGACTCCGACGCCGCCGGCTCCTCCGCGCGCCGCGGCCTGAACGAGGACGTCGTCAAGGACATCTCGGCCAAGAAGTCCGAGCCCGAGTGGATGACGAAGCTGCGCCTGAAGGCCCTGAAGTACTTCGAGCGCAAGCCGATGCCCGCCTGGGGCCCGGACCTCTCCGGCATCGACTTCGACAACATCAAGTACTTCGTGCGCTCCACCGAGGGCCAGGCGAAGACCTGGGACGACCTCCCCGAGGACATCCGCAACACCTACGAGCGCCTCGGCATCCCCGAGGCCGAGCGCGACCGCCTCGTCGCGGGCGTCGCCGCCCAGTACGAGTCCGAGGTCGTCTACCACCAGATCCGCGAGGACCTGGAGGAGCAGGGCGTCGTGTTCCTGGACACCGACACCGCCCTCAAGGAGCACCCGGAGATCTTCGAGGAGTACTTCGGCACCGTCATCCCGGTGGGCGACAACAAGTTCGCCTCGCTGAACACCGCCGTGTGGTCCGGCGGCTCCTTCGTGTACGTCCCCAAGGGCGTCCACGTGGAGATCCCGCTGCAGGCCTACTTCCGCATCAACACGGAGAACATGGGCCAGTTCGAGCGGACGCTGATCATCGCGGACGAGGACTCGTACGTGCACTACATCGAGGGCTGCACCGCCCCGATCTACCAGTCCGACTCCCTGCACTCGGCCGTCGTCGAGATCGTGGTGAAGAAGAACGCCCGCGTGCGCTACACCACCATCCAGAACTGGTCCACCAACGTGTACAACCTGGTGACCAAGCGCGCCGTCGTCGAGGCCGGCGGCACCATGGAGTGGATCGACGGCAACATCGGCTCCAAGGTGACCATGAAGTACCCGGCCGTGTACCTCACCGGCGAGGGCGCCACCGGCGAGACCCTCTCCGTCGCGTTCGCGGGCAAGGACCAGCACCAGGACACCGGATCCAAGATGGTGCACATGGCCCCGAACACGAACAGCTCGATCGTGTCCAAGTCCGTGGCCCGCAACGGCGGCCGCGCCGCCTACCGCGGCCTGGTGCAGGTGAACGAGGGCGCCAAGGGCGCCGCGAACTCGGTGGTCTGCGACGCGCTGCTCGTGGACACCGTGTCCCGCTCGGACACCTACCCGTACATCGACATCCGCGAGGACGACGTGACCCTCGGCCACGAGGCCACCGTCTCCCGCGTCTCCGAGGAGCAGCTGTTCTACCTCATGTCCCGCGGCCTGGCCGAGGACGAGGCCATGGCGATGATCGTGCGCGGCTTCATCGAGCCGATCGCCCGCGAGCTCCCCATGGAGTACGCGCTGGAGCTGAACAAGCTGATCGAACTGCAGATGGAAGGGTCGGTGGGCTGACGTTGACCGAGATCGTGGAGAACACCGAACGCAACATGATCCCCGGCATGGGGGAGGAGGGCGAGACCCTCGCCGGCGGCCAGGACGCCGGCGCCCCCGTGGCGACCCGCGGCCAGGGCCAGTCCCGCGCCGACCGCGTCTCCTCCAAGGACCTCGCCGACTTCCCGGTCCTCACCGGCCGCGAGGAGGACTGGCGCTTCACGCCGTTGGAGCGCCTCGGCGGGCTGCACCTGCCCGGGGGCGACGACGCGCGCCTGACCGGCGCGGCGCCGGCCGTGACCGTCTCCGAGACGGCGGGCGTCTCCGTGGAGACCGTGGGCCGCGACGACGCCCGCGTGGGGTCCGTGCTGACCCCGGACGACCGCGTCTCCGCGGCGGCGTGGACCTCCTTCGCCGAGGCCACCGTCGTGACGGTCTCGGGCGAGCCGGGCGAGCCCGTCCGTATCGAGGTCACCGGCTCCGGCGTCGAGCCGGCGGCCCAGCAGCTCACGCTGATCGCCGAGGAGAACGCGCACGCCGACGTCGTCCTGACCCACCGCGGCTCCGCCGTGCTGGCCCAGAACGTCGAGTTCGAGGTGCGCCGCGGGGCGTCCCTGAACGTCGTGTCCGTGCAGGCCTGGGACGACGACGCCGTGCACGTGGGCGCCCACCAGGCCTCCGTGGCCCGGGACGCCCACCTCAAGCACGTCACCGTGACCCACGGCGGATCGCTGGTGCGCCTCACGCCCACCGCGCGCTTCTCCGACGAGCGCGGCGAGGCCGAGATGTACGGCCTGTACTACGCCGACGCCGGCCAGCACCTCGAGAACCGCCTGTTCGTGGACCACAACCGTCCGAACTGCGTGTCCAACGTGCTGTACAAGGGCGCCCTGCAGGGCCAGGACGCGCACACCGTGTGGGTGGGCGACGTGCTGATCCGCACGGAGGCCGAGGGCACCGACTCCTACGAGAAGAACGAGAACCTGCTGCTCACGGACGGCGCCCGTGCCGACTCCGTGCCGAACCTGGAGATCGAGACCGGCGTGATCGAGGGAGCGGGCCACGCGTCGGCGACCGGCCGCTTCGACGAGACCCAGCTGTTCTACCTCATGGCCCGCGGCATCCCGGAGTCCGAGGCGCGCCAGCTGATCGTGCGCGGCTTCCTCAACGAGATCCTGCAGAAGATCGGCATCGCCGACGTCCAGGACGAGCTGACCGCCGTCATGGAGGAGGAGCTGCGGGTCACCGCGCTCTGAGCCTCCCCACCCCTTCACACGACTTCTTCCTAGGAGAACCGCACATGGCAACCCTGCAGATCACCGACCTGCACGTGCAGATCGAGACCGAGAACGGCCCCAAGGAGATCCTCAAGGGCCTCTCCCTGACCATCAACACCGGCGAGACCCACGCCATCATGGGCCCGAACGGCTCCGGCAAGTCCACCCTGGCCTCCACCATCGCGGGCCACCCGCGCTACGAGGTCACCTCCGGCTCCATCACCCTCGACGGCGAGGACGTCCTGGAGATGTCCGTGGACGAGCGCGCCCAGGCCGGCCTGTTCCTGGCGATGCAGTACCCCGTGGAGATCCCGGGCGTCACCATGACCAACTTCCTGCGCACCGCCAAGACCGCGATCGACGGCGAGGCCCCCTCGCTGCGCACCTGGTCCAAGGACGTCAAGGGCGCCTTCGAGGCCCTCCAGATCGACCCTGCGTTCATGAACCGCAACGTCAACGAGGGCTTCTCCGGCGGCGAGAAGAAGCGCGCCGAGATCCTCCAGCTCGAGCTGTTCAAGCCGAAGTTCGCGATCCTCGACGAGACCGACTCCGGCCTGGACGTCGACGCCCTGCGCATCGTGTCCGAGGGCGTGAACCGCGCCGCCGAGGCCAACGAGATGGGCACCCTGCTCATCACCCACTACACGCGCATCCTCAACTACATCAAGCCGCAGCACGTGCACGTGCTGGTGGACGGCCGCGTGGCCGAGTCCGGCGGCCCGGAGCTCGCCGCCCGCCTCGAGTCGGAGGGCTACGCGCGCTTCGAGAAGGCCGCGGCGGAGGCCTGAGCATGACCGACACCGCCGCACAGACGCCCGTGGAGGACATCCGCGAGGCGCTCAAGGACGTGATCGACCCCGAGCTGGGCGTGAACGTGGTGGACCTGGGCCTGCTCTACGGGCTGCACTACGCCGAGGACGGCGCGCTGCTCGTGGACATGACCCTCACCACGGCCGCGTGCCCGCTCACGGACGAGATCGAGGACCAGGTCTCCCGTGCCATCGGCACCATGGTGGACGAGTGGCGCCTGAACTGGGTGTGGATGCCGCCGTGGGGTCCCGAGCGGATCACCGAGGACGGCAAGGACCAGATGCGGGCCCTCGGCTTCAACATCTGATCCGGCCCCGCCGGTGATGTGGACGGCCCCCACCTTCTGCCGGAAGGTGGGGGCCGCCGTCGTTCTCCGTGCCGGGGGGATCAGATGTCCAGGGTCGCCGCCTGGAAGGTGTTGCACTGGTTGATGTCCGGGTTCTGCTGCGAGGTGGTCTCGTAGCCGCGCATGAACCACGCCTGGCGCTGGGAGGCGGAGCCGTGGGTGAACGCCTCGGGGTTCACGCGGCCCTGGTACTGCTCCTGGATGCGGTCGTCGCCCACGGCGCCGGCGGCGTCGATGGCCTGGGCGAGCTGCTCCTGGGTGATGGGCTGCAGGAAGGCCTCCCCGGTCTCCGGGTCCTTGGTGGTGGCCGCGTGGCCGGCCCACATGCCGGCGAGGCAGTCGGCCTGGAGCTCGGAGCGCACCGCGTTGGAGGCCGCACCCGTGCGCCCGTCCTGGGCGTACTGGAGCCAGCCCACGACGTTCTGCACGTGGTGGCCGTACTCGTGCGCCACGATGTACTCCTCGGCCAGCGGACCGCCCGTGGCGCCGAAGTCCGACTCCAGGGTGGAGAAGAACGCGGTGTCGAAGTACATGGACTCGTCGGCGGGACAGTAGAACGGGCCGGTGGCCGAGGTGGCGGAGCCGCACCCGCCGGTGCTCACCGAGTTCGTGAACAGCGTCAGGTCCGGCTGACGCCACTGGATGTTCGAGTACTGGCCCATGTAGTCGCCCCAGAACGCGTCGGCCGACTCGGTCGTGGCGATCACGCGGCAGTCGGTGTTCTGGTTGGCGTCCGCGCCGGTGGAGCAGTCGGCCTGGGACACGGGCTGGGTGGAGGTGCCGCTGCCGGACTGGGGGAGCTGCTGCTGGTAGGAGGAGCCCGTGCCCGTTCCAGCACCGCCGATCCCGAGATCCTCCGCGAGGCCCGGGGCGAAGATCGCCAGGAGGAGCGCCAGGATGCCGCCGCCGCCGCCGATGGCCAGGCCGCGGCCGCCCATGCCGCCGCCACCGCCGCCGCGCGCGCGACCGGCGTTGATCTGCACGTTCTCGTTGAAGCTCATGGGGCCTGAGTGTAGACGGACTAGACTGGCCCGGCGCGGATCCGCGCCCTCGCCGTCCCGTCAGGAGCCGTAGCCCCGTCATGCTCACCGTCACCGATCTCGAACTGCGCGTCGGCGCCCGCCTGCTCATGGACGAGGTGTCCTTCCGCGTGGCCAAGGGGGACAAGGTGGGCCTGGTGGGCCGCAACGGCGCCGGCAAGACGACCCTCACCAAGGTCCTCGCCGGCATCACCCAGCCCACGGCCGGCTCCGTGACGGTCTCCGGGCGCCTGGGCTACCTGCCGCAGGACCCGAAGGTGGAGGACATGGACCAGTCCGGGCGGGACCGGATCCTCGCCGCCCGCGACCTGGACCAGACCATCCGCCGCATGCGCGCGGCGGAGGCGGACATGGCGTCCGAGGACGACGCGGCACGCCAGAAGGCCATGGACCGCTACTCGCGGCTCCAGGCGGAGTTCGAGGCCCGCGGCGGGTACGCCGCCGAGTCCGAGGCCGCCCGCATCACCTCGAACCTCGGGCTGCCGGACCGCGTGCTGGACCAGCCGCTGCACACCCTCTCCGGCGGTCAGCGCCGTCGCGTCGAGCTCGCGCGCATCCTCTTCTCCGACGCGGACACGATGCTCCTCGACGAGCCCACCAACCACCTGGACCACGACTCCATCGTGTGGCTGCGGGACTACCTCAAGACCTACTCGGGGGGCGGGCTGCTGATGATCAGCCACGACGTCGAGCTCATGGAGATGACCGTCAACAAGGTCCTCTACCTGGACGCGATGCGGCAGACCATCGACGTGTACAACATGAACTGGAAGAACTACCAGGCGCAGCGCCAGCAGGATGAGGCGCGCCGCCGTCGGGAGTTCGCCAACGCGGAGAAGAAGGCCTCCGCGCTGCTGGCCCAGGCGGAGAAGATGCGCGCCAAGGCCACCAAGGCCACCGCGGCCCAGAACATGATCAAGCGCGCCGAGCGGATGATGCGCGGCGTCGAGGGGGAGCGCGCCCAGGACCGCGTGGCCGCGATCCGGTTCCCCACCCCGCAGGCCTCGGGCAAGACGCCGCTGCGGGCGGAGAACCTCTCCAAGTCCTACGGCTCGCTGGAGATCTTCACGGGCGTGGACCTGGCGATCGACCGCGGATCCCGCGTGGTGATCCTCGGCTACAACGGCGCCGGCAAGACCACCCTGCTGCGCATGCTCGCGGGCACCGAGTCCCCGGACACCGGCGAGGTCATCGCGGGGCACGGCCTCAAGCTCGGCTACTTCGCCCAGGAGCACGACACCCTGGACCAGGACGCCTCCGTCCTGGACAACATGCGCCACGCCGCCCCGCAGCTGGGGGACACCCAGTGCCGCACCCTGCTCGGCAGCTTCCTCTTCCAGGGCGACGACGTCGACAAACCGGCGCGCGTGCTCTCCGGCGGCGAGAAGACCCGCCTGGCCCTCGCCACGCTCGTCGCCTCCTCGGCCAACGTGCTGCTGCTGGACGAGCCCACCAACAACCTCGACCCGGCCTCCCGTGAGGAGATCCTCAACGCCCTCCGCCAGTACGAGGGCGCCGTGGTCCTGGTGACCCACGACGAGGGCGCCGTCGAGGCCCTCGCCCCCGAGCGCGTGGTGCTGCTGCCCGACGGCGACGAGGACCTCTGGAGCGACGACTACCTCGACCTGATCTCGCTGGCCTGACCGGGCCGGTCCCGCAGGACGTCCTCCTGCAGCGCGTCCTCGACCTCCTCGTCGGAGGGGCGGCCGCCGCGGCGGCGCCGCCGGGCCTTCGGCCGGGGCGCACGACGCGCGGCGAGCAGGCCGTCGTCCTCGGCGTCCTCGAGGGCGTCGGCGCGGTCGTTGCGCGCCTTCATCCAGGCGGAGTACCCCCACACGGCGAAGCCCATGGCGGCGAAGATGTACCACTGGATCGCATAGGAGAGGTGAGGGCCCTCGTCGAGCGTCGGGGCCACGAGCTGGTTCGGCACGGTGGCCGCGGCGGGCGACTCGGACACCATGAGCCCGTAGGCGGTGTCCGCGATCGGCCGGCCGAGGATCCGCTCGATCGCCGCGAGGTCGATGGAGGGCACCTGCCCCTCCGGGGCGTCGCGGTCCAGCGCGGGCTCACCGGGCTTCACGCGCACCACCACCTCCCCGGCCGCAGGGTCCGGGGCGGGGATCGCGTCCGGACGGCCCGGCTGGGAGCCGATCGGCAGCCAGCCGCGGTCCACGATCACCGTGACGCCCTCCTCCGTGACGAAGGGGACGAGCACCTCGTAGCCGGGGGCGCCGGCGCGCGGCCGGTTCCGCACCACGAGGGTCTCGTCCGTCTCGTACCGGCCCGTCAGCGTGACGGGCGTCCACTCGTCCTCGGAGTCGAAGTCCGTGAACAGCCGGGAGGCCTCCGCGAACGGCACCGGGTCGTCGTCGTAGTTGGCGAGCACCCGGTTGACGTCGTGCATCACCTGCACACGGCGGTCCCACTGCCACTGGGCGAGCCCGTGGCAGAGGAACGCGAAGAGGATGCAGACGACGAACCCGAGGATCCACGGGCCGGAGGCCAGGAAGCCGAACCGCAGGGGCGGCAGGCGCTCGGCGCCCGGGGCGTCCGGCGTGTCGGTGGGGGCCGGGGCGGGCGTCATC
>NZ_JAKRNH010000093.1:0-9360 GCF_022346985.1 Micrococcus sp. ACRRV | reverse complement strand
CGGGAGATCGCCACGGGGACGGACCTGCCGGACGTGGTGCCGAACATCGCCCCCGGGGTGCGCTTCGACCGCTCCGGCACCCGCCTGATCTACACCGTGTGGGACGAGACGTGGCGGCCGTACCAGGTGCGCGTGCACACGCTCGGCACCGACGCCGCCGAGGACGCCGTGCTCTACGAGGAGTCCGACCCGGGCATGTGGACCGGGTTCGACGCCTCCGCGGACCGCACCCAGCTGCTGATCGGCGTCGGGAACTCGGAGGTCTCCGAGACGTGGGCCGTGGACCTGCCCGTGGACGCCTCCCCGCTGCCCGCCCCGCGCGTGCTGGTGCCCCGCACCGCCCGGATGCTGGCCGACGTCGAGCCGTTCGACATGGACGGCCGGCGCCGGCTGCTGATCGTGCACGACCGCCTCGCCGACGGCACCACGGCTCCCAACGGGATGCTGTCGATCGTGGACGAGGCCGACGTCGCCGACCGCGACGCCTGGCGCCCCGTGGTCCCGCACGCCGACGACGTCCGTGTGGACGGCGTGCTCGTCACCCGCACCCACGTGGGCCTGGCCGTGCGCCGGGACACCACCCCGCGCGTGCTGATCGCCCCGCTGGAGGGGCTGCGCGAGGGCTCCGCGCCCGCCTGGACCGAGCCCTCGTTCGACGAGGAGCTCTACATGTGCCGCCTGGCCGGGGTGAACCTCGACTCCCCGTTCCTCCGCCTGTCCTACGCCTCCTGGACGACGCCCGCCCGCGTGCTGGACGTCGTCGCCGCCACCGGCGAGGTGCGCCTGCGCCGCGAGGTGGAGGTCCCCGGGTTCGACCGCGAGGACTACGTGGCCGAGCGCTGGTGGGCGCCGGCGTCCGAACCGAGCTCGTTGACCGGCGAGCAGGTGCGGATCCCGCTGACCGTGATCCGCCGGAGGGATGTGGCCCAGGACGGAACCGCCCCGGCCGTGGTCTACGGCTACGGCTCCTACGAGATGTCCATGGACCCGGTGTTCGGGGTGGCGCGGCTGTCCCTGCTGGACCGCGGCGTCGTCTACGTCGTGGCGCACGTACGCGGTGGCGGCGAGCTGGGCCGGGCCTGGTACGAGGACGGCAAGAAGGCCGCCAAGCGGCACTCGTTCACCGACTTCGTGGACGCCACTCGGTTCGTCGCGGACTCCGGCTGGGTGGACCCGGCGCGGATCGCCTGCACGGGCGGCTCGGCCGGCGGGCTGCTCATGGGCGCGGTGCTGAACCTGGCCCCCGAGCTGTACCGGGCGTGCCTGGCCGTGGTCCCGTTCGTGGACGCGTTGACCTCGATCCTCGACCCGGACCTGCCGCTCTCCGCCCTGGAGTGGGAGGAGTGGGGCAACCCGATCGAGGACCCGGAGGTGTACGCCACCATGAAGGCGTACACGCCCTATGAGAACGTGCGGGCCGTGGACTACCCGGCCATCGCGGCGGTGACCTCGCTCAACGACACGCGCGTGCTCTACGTGGAGCCCGCCAAGTGGGTGGCGCAGCTGCGCCGCACCGTCACCTCGGACCAGACGACGCCGATCGCCGCCGGCGGCTCCCCGATCCTGCTGCGCACCGAGATGGACGGCGGCCACGGCGGCGCCTCCGGCCGGTACCAGGGCTGGGAGGACACCGCCTGGGAGTACGCGTTCCTGCTCACCGCCCTCGGCGCCACGGCGCGAGTGGACTGACCGAGCGGCGCGTCGTCCGTTCCGCGCACGACGGCGGGCGGCGCGCCGTCCACCTCGCGCACGGAGGCGGTCACTCGGCGGCCCGGGCGTCCTCCGCGCACTCCTCGAGCGCGTCCACGGCGCGGATGAGGCCCAGGTGGGAGAACGCCTGGGGGAAGTTGCCGGCCATGCGGCCCCGGTCGTCGTCGTACTCCTCGGCCATGAGGAACAGGTCGTTGGCGCAGTCGTCGAGGCGCGCCATGAGGCGCTCGGCGTCCTCCACGCGCCCGGAGCGGGCGTACTGCTCCACGAGCCAGAAGGCGCACATCATGAACGGCGCCTCTTCCCCCGGCAGCCCGTCCATGCCCGTGGCCCGGTAGCGGCGCACCAGTCCCGTCTCCGTCGTCAGGTCCCGCTCCACCTGGGCGACGGTGGCGAGCATGTGCGGGTCGTCGTGGGGCAGGAACCCGGTGTGCGGGATCTGCAGCAGCGAGGCGTCCGTCTCGTCGGAGCCGTAGGTCTGTCGGAACGCGCCGTCCTCCTGCACGCCTTCCGTGAGGATCTCCTCGCGCAGCTCGTCCCGGACGCGCTCCCACTCGGCAGTCTCCTCCTCGGTGGCGTCCAGCCCGTGTTCGCGGACGCCGTGCAGGGCGCGGTCCAGGGCGGCCCACATCATCACGCGGCCGTGCGTGAAGTACGCGGGCTCCCCGCGCATCTCCCACAGGCCGTGCTCCTTCGTGTCCCGGTGGGCCAGCACGCGCTCCACGAGGCGCTTCTGCAGGGGCCAGGACCACTGGTCCTCGTCCACGCCGGCGTCCCGCAGCCGGTCCAGTGCCAGCATGACGGTGCCGATCACGTCCGCCTGCCACTGGTCCGCGGCGCCGTTGCCCACGTTCACCGGGGTGGAGCCCTCGTAGCCGGGCAGGTGCCCCAACTCCCGCTCCGGCATGCGCCGCTCGCCGGAGAGCGTGTACATGATCTGGATGTTGTCCTTCGGCTCCCCCGCGATGGCCCGCAGCAGCCAGTCGCGCCACTGGGCGGCGTCGTCGGTGTGGTTGTGCGCCATGAGCGCCTCCAGGGTGAGGGAGGTGTCCCGCAGCCACACGTAGCGGTAGTCCCAGTTGCGGACCCCGCCGATGTCCTCCGGCAGCGACGCCGTCGGGGCGGCCACGATCCCGCCCGTGTTTTCGTGGGTCAGGCCCTTGAGCACCAGCAGGGACCGGGCCACGCGCTCGGCGCGGGGACCGCGGGCGCGGGGATCGCCCAGCCACTCGACCCAGCCGGTGACCGTCTTCTCCAGGGCGTGCTCGGCGTCGGGGGCGGCGGGGGCCGTGGTCCACGCGGGGTACCAGGCCAGGGTCCACGCCTGGGACCGGCCCTCCTCCAGGCGGGTGGACCCGCGGTGCCTCATCCCGTCCGGGCGCAGGTCCGGGCCGTGCACCGCGAGCGCGTCGCCGCCGGCCACCACGGCGAGGAACTCCTCCCCCGCGGGGTCCTCCTGCCGGGACACCCACGGGGTGACCTCGCCGTAGTCCAGCCGCGCCCGGATCCACTGGTCGACCTCCACGGTGCCGGACGTGCAGCGCACCAGGCGCACCAGGTCCGCGCGGCGCAGGGGACCCTCCCCCTCGCCCATGAGGATGCCGACGTCGTCCGCGTCCACGACGCCGGAGCCGGCGTGGTCCGCGAGCGGCATGAAGTCGAGGACGTCGGCCTCGCCCTCGGGGCCCCGCCAGCGGGTGCGCAGGACGAGGGTGCCGGGCAGGTAGGCGCGTTCGACGACCTCGCCGTCGGCGATGCCCAGGCTCCACTGCCCGTGCTCGGGCGCCCCCAGGAGGGAGGTGAACACGGAGGGCCCGTCGAAGCGCGGCAGGCAGAGCCAGGTGACGTCTCCCGCGCGGGTCACCAGCGCGCCGGAGTGCTGGTTGGAGAGGTACGCGTGGTCCTCGATGAGTGGGGAGGCGGGGGCGGTCTGCGCGGTCATGCCCTCCAGTGGACCATCGGCGACGCGCGGGCCGCCAGGACGGACCGGCGCACCCGGACCGCTGGGGGTGGGCCCTGGCCGGGGCGCCTTCGAGGCGGCGGCGGGGAACACTGGCCGGGACCGTTCCCGCCGTCCGCCTCGAAGGAGCACCTATGGCCTCCGCCGACACCGCCGCCCGTGACGTCGCCCTGATCATCCTGGGCGCCACCGGCGACCTCACCTCCCGGCTGCTGCTGCCCGGCCTGGGCCGGGCCCTGGCCGCGCACGAGATGCCCCGCGTGACCCTGGTGGGCTCCGCGCGCTCCGAGCACGGCGAGGACGAGTGGAGGACGGTGGTCCGCGAGGCCCTGGCCGAGACCCCGCTGGACGCCGACGCCGCCGAGGACCTGGCCGGCCGGGCCGTCTGGTGCGCCGCGGACGCCTCGGACCCCGACGACCTGCGCGGCCTCTTCGCCGCCGCGGCCGAGGCGGTGGGGAGCGACGACGTCGTGCCGGTGGTGTACTTCGCGGTCGGCCCGGGAGTGGCGGAGCAGGCCGTGGAGGCCCTCGGCGGGATGGACGACGTGCCGGAGGGGCTGCGTCTGGCCCTGGAGAAGCCCTTCGGGCGGGACGAGGAGAGTGCCCGCCGCCTCAACGCCGCCCTCGCCGAGGTGGTGGACGAGGACCGCATCTTCCGGGTGGACCACTTCCTGGGCGAGTCCATGGTCACGGCGCTGGTCGGGCTGCGCACCGCCAACCGGACCCTGGCGCGCGTGTGGAGCGCGGCGGACGTGGAGCGCGTGGACGTCGTGGCGGACGAGTCGATCGCCCTGGAGGGCCGCGCGGAGTTCTATGACGGCACCGGCGCACTCCAGGACATGCTGCAGTCCCACCTGCTCCAGGTGCTCGCCATGGCCGCCCTCGAGCCGCCGGCCCGCGTGGACGCGGCCGGGCTGCAGGGTGCCGTCGTCGAGGTGCTGCGCACCACCCGCCTCTGGGACGACGACGCCGCGGCCTCCTCGCGCCGCGCCCGCTACACCGCGGGCGTGCTGGACGGCACGCGCACCCCGGCCTACGCGGACGAGGAGGGCGTGGACGCCTCCCGCGGGACAGAGACCCTGGCGGAGGTGACCCTCGCGGTGGACACCGACCGCTGGCGCGGCGTCCCCTTCCGGCTGCGCTCCGGCAAGGCGCTGGCGGAGACCCGCTGGGAGGTGATCCTGACCCTGCGCGCCCCGGAGGACGTGCCCGAGGGGCTCTCCGCGGCGGGGCGTCCGGAGCGGATCGTGGTCGGGCTGAACCCGCGCGGGGTGAGGGTCGAGCTCGCCGTGGACGGCGCCGACACCCCGTTCGACGCCCGCCGCACCCCGCTGGCCGCCGAGCTCGGGGCCGAGCGCGTGGACGCCTACGGCGAGGTGCTGCGCGGGCTCCTCACCGGCGACCCGCTGCTGAGCGTGGCCGCCGAGGCGTCCGAGCTGGGGTGGAAGATCCTCGAGCCCGTGATCGCCGCCTGGGAGGCGGACGAGGTGCCCCTGGAGGAGTACCCGGCCGGGTCCGCCGGTCCGGAGGGCTGGGACTGAGGCCCACCGGCCGCTTCCGTTCGAGAAACGAACGGCGTGTCGACCGCTTTCGTGCGTGACGCGGACGGCGGCCCGGGATGCCGTCCCGGCACCCCGACGACGACGGGCGTCCACCGTCCGTGGTGACCGCCCGTCGTCGTGCCCGCCGTCCGTTTCTCGAACGACAGCATCCCCGGAGGCATCCATGTCACGAACGAAAACGCGGTCGTCGCCACTACAGTGCTGAGCATGACCGAGTCCACCCCGCACCACGACCGCGACCGCCTCCCCGAGAAGGTCTCCGACGTCTTCGACCCCACCCGCTGGCGCGTGGTGGAGGGCTTCGAGTTCGAGGACATGACCTACCACCGGCAGGTGGAGCGCGACGCCGACGGCCGCTGGGTGCGCGACCTGCCCACGGTGCGCATCGCCTTCGACCGCCCCGAGGTCCGCAACGCGTTCCGCCCCGGCACGGTGGACGAGCTCTACCGCGCGCTCGACCACGCCCGCATGACCCCGGACGTCGGCACCGTGCTGCTCACCGGCAACGGCCCCTCCCCCAAGGACGGCGGCCACGCGTTCTGCTCCGGCGGGGACCAGCGCATCCGCGGCCGCGACGGCTACCGCTACGCCGAGGGGGAGACGGCCGAGACCATCGACCCGGCCCGCGCCGGACGCCTCCACATCCTCGAGGTCCAGCGCCTGATGCGGAACTCCCCCAAGGTGGTCATCGCCGTCGTGAACGGCTGGGCGGCCGGCGGCGGCCACTCGCTCCACGTGGTCGCGGACCTGACCCTGGCCTCCCGCCAGCACGGGAAGTTCAAGCAGACGGACGCCACCGTGGGCTCCTTCGACGCCGGCTACGGCTCGGCCCTGCTCGCCCGCGAGGTGGGCCAGAAGCGCGCCCGGGAGATCTTCTTCACCGCCCGCGAGTACTCGGCCGAGGAGATGGTGGCCATGGGAGCGGTGAACGAGGCCGTGGACCACGAGCGCCTCGAGGAGGTCGCCCTCGAGTACGCCGCGGACATCAACCGTCAGTCCCCGCAGGCCATCCGCATGCTGAAGTTCGCGTTCAACCTGCCCGACGACGGCATGGCCGGCCAGCAGGTGTTCGCCGGCGAGGCCACCCGCATGGCCTACATGACGGACGAGGCCGTGGAGGGCCGGGACGCGTTCCTCCAGAAGCGCGACCCGGACTGGTCCGCCTTCTCGTACTACTTCTGACCGACCACCACGGCAGGACGGAGACCCGCCCATGCTCGCACTGCTCAACGACCAGCCCATCCTCGTCCTCATGGCCACCGTCGCCCTGGGCGCCGCCGTCGGCACCATCCCCCTGGGCAAGATCCGCCTCGGCGCCTCCGGAGCACTGTTCGTGGGCCTGCTCGTCGGGGCGGTGCTGCCCGACGTCGGCCACCGGCTGGCCCTGTTCCAGAGCTTCGGCCTGGCCCTGTTCGCCTACCTGATCGGGCTCGGCGCCGGCAAGGTGTTCTTCCGGGACCTGCGCCGCAACCTGCCCCTGATGCTGGCCGCCGTCGTCGTGGTGATCCTCACCGCCTTCACGGTGCACCCGCTGGCCGCGCTGCTCCACCTGGACCTGCCGACGGCGATCGGCGTGTGGACGGGTTCGCTCACCGCGACGCCGGCGATGGCGCTGGCGAACCAGCTCACCGGCGGGCAGGCCCCGGCCGTGGGCTACGGGCTGTCCTACCTGGTGGGCGTGGTCGGCACCATCATCGCGATCACCCTGCTCGCCGCCCGCCCGTGGAGCAGCTCCCCGCGCGATCCGGCGCCGGTGACCGACGGCAAGCTGCGCTTCACCGCCGCGGCCGCCACCTCCGCCCTCGCCGTGCGGGAGATCCCGGGGATCTCCGAGGGGCTGGTGCGCGTGGTGGCGCTGCGCCACGGCGGCGTGGCCCGGATCGCCGGCTCCGCCGACCGGATCGAACCCGGGGACGAGGTCGTCCTGGACGGCACGGAGAAGAACATCGACGCGGCCGTGCAGGCCTTCGGCCGCCGCACCGACGCCGACCCGGCGCGGGTCATGAACCCGCTGCAGACCTCCATGGTCATCGTCACGGCCCGCGCCCTGGCCGATCGCCGCCTGGGCACGCTGTCCCTGCGCGAGCGCTTCGGCACCGACGTCGCCCGGCTGCGGCGCGACGACGTCGAGTCGCTGGCCACCCCGCAGACCGAGCTCAAGGTCGGCGACCGGGTGCTCATCGTGACCACCGCGCCGCGGATGGAGGCGGTGCGCGACTTCTTCGGCAACTCGACCCGGGGGCTCTCGAACCTGGACTGGATCTCCCTGGGCACGGGCATGGCGCTGGGCTACCTGCTGGGCATGGTGACGATCCCGCTTCCGGGCGGAGCCTCCTTCTCCCTCGGCCCGGCGGCCGGGTGCATCCTCGTCGGCCTCGCCCTCGGTGCGATCGGCCGCACCGGACCCACGGTGTGGGAGCCCTCCACGGAGATCGCGCTGACGCTGCGGCAGTTCGGCCTCATGCTCTTCCTGGGCGTGGTGGGCCTGGCCGCCGGCCCGGCGTTCATCGAGACGGTGTTCACCCGGGTCGGCGGGCTGGCCATCCTGATGTCCGCCGTGCTCACCGCGCTGACCGCGGCCCTGCTCATCGCCGCGGCACGGCTGCTGGGGCAGTCCGTGGATCGCACCTTCGGGGCGCTGGCGGGCATCACGGGCCAGCCGGCGATCCTGGACTACGCGCTCTCCCGGTCCACCGACGCCCGCGTGACCGAGGGGTACGCCCAGCTGTTCGCGCTGATCATGGTGGTCAAGATCGCCACGGTGCCGTTCATGCTCTGACCGGCCGGGCGGATCCGGTCCACCGGGCGGGTCCGTCCGACCGCCGGGCCTCCTACACTCGGGGCCATGCCCGCCACCGCCGACGCCCTCGCCCGCGCCACGGACGCCCTCGCCGCGGCCTTCGACGGCGGGGCCCCCGTCGAGCTGACCGCCGACGGCGCCGTCCTCCCCCGACCCGAGGCCCGCGACCCGCGCCGCTGCGGCGACCCGGACGCCGTCGCCGTGGTGCGCACCTCCGGGTCCACGGGCACGCCGAAGCAGATCGTCCTGACCGGCGCGGCCCTGCGCGCCTCGGCCGCGGCCACGGCCCGGCGGCTCGGGGGCGAGGGGGCGTGGCTGCTGGCCCTCGGCGTGCACTACGTGGCCGGGCTCGCCGTGCTCTCCCGCTCGATCGCGGCCGGGACCGCACCCGTGGCCCTGCCCCCGGGCCCCTTCACGCCCGCGGCGTTCGCCACCGGGGCGGCCGCCCTGCCCGACGACGCCGGCCCCCGGCTCGTCTCGCTCGTCCCCACCCAGCTCGCGCGCCTCCTGGCGGCCGACGCCGACCCGGCCGGGCGGGCGGCCCTGCGCTCCTTCGACCGCGTGCTCGTGGGCGGTGCCCGGCTCGATCCCGCGCTGCGGGCCGCGGCCGAGGCGGCGGGGGTGCGCCTCACCGCCACCTACGGCATGGCCGAGACGTGCGGCGGCTGCGTCTACGACGGCGTGCCGCTGCCCGGCGTCGCCGTCGCGGTGGCCCCGGACGGCCCCGACGCCCCGCCGCGCGTGCGCCTGGCCGGGCCCATGGTGGCGGCCGGCTACCTCGACGACCCCGCCCGCACCGCCGCCCACTTCGTCCCCGCCGCGGACGGCGCCCGCGCCTTCCTGACCGAGGACACGGGCGTGCTCTCCCCCACGGACGACGGCGGCGTGCGGCTGGCCGTCACCGGCCGCCTGGACGACGTCGTCATCACGGGCGGGGTGAAGGTGTCCGCGGCCGCGGTGACCGCGGTGCTCGAGGCGCACCCGGGCGTCGCGGCGGCCCACGTGGCCGGCGTGCCGGATCCCGAGTGGGGCGCCCGGCTGTGCGCCGCCGTCGTGCCCGCCCACCCGGCCGCGGCCCCTGACGAGGCCGTCCTGCGCGCCCACGTGCGCGCGGCGCTGGGTGCGGTCGCGGTGCCCAAGACGTGGCTCGTCCTCGACGCCCTGCCGCTGCTCTCCACCGGCAAGACCGACCGGCAGGCCCTGGCCGCCCGGTTCACCGCCGGCTGAGCGTCGCCCCGCCCGCGTGGGAGAATGACCCGGGCCCGGCCGACGTCGTGCCCCGGCCGCGCTCCGCCGTCGACCCGGCCCGCCGCGCGCCGATCCCCACC
>NZ_JAKRNH010000092.1:0-9361 GCF_022346985.1 Micrococcus sp. ACRRV | reverse complement strand
TCAGAGACCGAACGCAGGGCCGCGTTGCCTGGGTGGGTGCACTTCTACAATCATCACCGAGTCCACTCCGCGATCGGAGCCGCACCTGCCAGCAGGCTCAACAACCTCCCTGGACATCACATCTAGTCAGCCACCGCGGCCCCGAGGCGCGGGAGGAGCCGGGCCTCCGGGGCGGACAGCCGGGGTGAACAACAGGCCAACAGGGGGTGACAGCGCCGTGCCTGCGTCCAGGATCACGGGAACGATACCGTTTCGTGACGAAGGAGGGAGGCCTGTCCCGTGTGATGACGACCACACAGCGCTATCATGGAGGGGGTTACCCACAGCCACACCGACTGTGACCCGCCCCGCCTGCGCCCGTCGTCATCCCTGCGTCGGCCCCCTCGCCCCCTCGCTTTGGAGAATCGCATGCAGACCACTCCCAAGACCGTCAACCGCCGCACCGTGTCCGCCGGCATCGCCTGGTCCGTCCCCGCCGTCGCCGCCGTTGCCGCCGCCCCGTTCGCCGCCGCCTCCCCGACCGGCTGTGTCAACGTGACCTCGGGCACCGCCGAGAAGTTCCCGGGTGGTGGCCACCCCGATGGCATCAAGCAGGCCTATGGCTTCACCATCACCATCACCAACACGTCGCCCACCCCCGTGTACGTCAACCCGGGCACGGTGACCGTGGTGTTCGGCGGCCACACCACCCGGAATGGCGAGGCGCGTCTCTATACCGCCAGCCCGTGCAGGGGAGGCAGGCGACTGGCCGCCATGGACCCCGAGCTGCTCCTGCAGCCGGGCGAGTCCGAGACCTATTACTACGTGGTGAACAACACCGGCAACTCGGCCCAGGAGTCCGGCTGCGTCAAGGGCAAGCTGCAGCTGGCCCTGCCGAAGGGCGCCCCCGAGGGCGCCGATCTGTGCAACGGCGGCGTCGTCGATTTCAGCAACTGCTTCGAGACCACCCCGCCCACGGCGCGCTGCTGATCGTCGGAGCACCACCATGAAGGGCCCCGCCTCCCCAGAGGCGGGGCCCTTCTGCATCCCCGGGCCTGCGCCGTCGGTGCGACGACCTGGCCCTGCGGCCGGGCGCGATCAGCGTCGCGACGTGTCGCCCGCGGTCCCGGCCGCGGCGTCGGCGGCGTCCCGGGGCGCCTGGTAGTAGACGTCGTAGCTGCCGCCGTCCGCGCCGTAGCCCCCGCCGTAGTAGTCCGAGCCCACACCGGAGGCGGGCACGCCGTTGAGCACCACGCCCAGCATGCGGGCGTTGACCTTGGCCAGCATGTCCCGGGCCACCTCCAGATGGTCCTTCCGGGTCTTGCCGTGGCGCACCACCAGCACGGTCCCGTCCACGACGGCCGCCAGCAGGGTGGAGTCCGTCACCGGCAGCACCGGGGGGGCATCGACGAGGACCAGATGGGTCTCGGCGAGCACGCGCAGCAGCTCCTGCATGCGGTGCGATCCGAGCTGCTCGGACGGGTTCGGGGGCGTGCGGCCGGCCGGGAGGAGCAGGAGCCCGTCCCCGAGGTCCTGGACGGCGTCCTCCAGCAGGACGTCCCCGCTGAGGACCTCCGACAGGCCCACGCGTCCGTCGACGCCGAACTGGCTGGCCTGGCGGGGCCGCCGCAGGTCCGCGTCCACGAGGATCACGGGCTGGCCGGACACGGCGACGGCCTGCGCCAGGCCGGCGATGACGGTGGACTTGCCCTCGCCCGGGTTGGAGCTGGTCACCATCACGACGCGGGGCGGGTCGTCGACTGCGGCGAAGCGCAGGTTGGTCCTCAGCTGGCGCAGGGCCTCCGCCGCCCGCGGCGAGGGCACGCCGAGCGGGGCCGTGCGCTCCGCCTTCATGGTCCCGTCCTGCGGGATCGCGCCGAGCAGGCCGGCCCCGGAGGCCTCCGTGGCGTCGGTGGTGGTGCGCACGTTCACGTCGAGAATCCGCCGCAGGAACGCCACCGCCAGGGCGGCCAGGAGGCCGATCCCCGCCCCGATCAGGGCGTTGCGCAGGTGGTCCGGGCTGGACGGCCCGGCGGGCGGCAGGGCGTCCTCCATGGCGGTGACCTTGACATTGGAGGTGGGGTCGAGGCTGTTCGCCACCTCCGCCGTCGCCCCCAGCGCGGTGTTGGCCAGGTCGGCGGCCCGCTGCGGGTCCGGGGCCAGCGCCGTCACGGTGATGAGATTGGACTTCGGCACCACCTGGGCCGAGAGCGTGGACCCCGACACGTCGACGCCTGACTCGGCGACCTTCTCCCGCACCGTGCGGCTGTTGATGAGCGGCACGTAGGACTGCGCGCGGGTCAACGCCGTCTCCGTCCCGGAGATGCTGGCCTCGCCGGCCACGGTCACGAAGCCGGTGGACGTCGAGGTGTAGAGCGTCGGCTGGAGGAGGGAGTAGACCAGGCCGCCCAGGAGGCCTAGCACCACCCCTCCCAGGAGGACGAGGCGATTGGCTCGCAGGACGCGAAGGAAGTCGAGGATGTTCATGGAGGACCCGATCGGTTGGTGGCGTCTCCATGAACTCTATACATCCTGTGGGCCGGGCTCGACCTGCCGCACCGGGGCTCCACTAGGCTGGGGGCGACGGCGCCGTCCCGTGCGTCGCCACCGCGCTCCCGCATGAGGAAGGCCTCCGGATGCCCCCGCACCTCCCCTCCGGCCCCGCCCTCCAGGACCCGCGCTATCTGGCGGTCCTGGCTGAGCGCGGCCGCCGTGAGGCCGCCACCGCGCGGGGGGTGTCCGTCCTCACCGCCGAGGACGCCGCCGGCCCCCGCACCTCCCTCCGCGTGCCCGAGCTGCTCCTGGGGTTCCTCCTGGCCATGGAGGCGTACACCCTGCCCGCCGGCGGCGTGCCCGTCCCGCTCAACGAGGCCGCCATGATGGTGCTGCTGGGCCTCGCGCTCTGCCGGCGGGCGAAGCGGAGGGCGTCCGCGCTGGGCGTCGCGGCACTGCTGGCCGTCCTCGTCGGCGTCTACCTCGCCGCCGTGTCCCTCGCGATGGGCGTCCCCGACGCCGTCTGGCTCCGCCGCCTGGTCCGCATGGCCGCCCTCACGGTCCTGGTGGGCTGCTTCGCCGCGCGCCGCGTCGACCTGCGGTCCGTGCTCACCGGCCTCCTCGCCGCGATGGCCGTGAACGTGCCCCTGTTCTACGCCGGGCTCGTGCCCGCGCCCTACCAGGGCTTCCTCACCGGCTTCCTCGCGGACAAGAACGTGGCGGGCCTCTACTACGCCGCCGTCCCCGTCCTGGCCCTGACCTTCGTCCGCCGCCCCGGCGTGCGCCTGCTGCTGCTCTCCGCCTCCGGCCTGTGCGTCTTCCTCACCGGATCCCGCACCTCGCTCGCCGGCTTCGCCTGCGCCCTCGTCTGGGTGGTCCTCACCCCCCGCATGGGGCCGGTCCTGCGGGTCGCCCTGCTGGCCCTCCTGGCGTGGGCGGTCGGCTTCGCGGAGGAGAATCTCGCGCGGGTCGGCGTCTACTCGGACCGCGAGGGCACGGACTGGTTCCGCAGCGTCATCCACACGGCCACCGGCGTCAAGGTGGAGGAGACCCCGTGGACGGGCCAGGGGCTGGCGCAGTCGTTCGTCGAGCTCGACGCCGGCCGGTTCCTCTTCCACAACTCCTACGCGGCGCTCTACGTGGAGGGCGGGGTGGTGCTCACCGCCGCGATGCTCACCGCGTACGCCGTGTACGGGCTGCGCCTGGGCGCCACCCGCCTCCGGACGCCGTCGCGCGTGGCCGTGGAGGCCGCGGCCGTGGTGGTCCTGGTGACCGCCACCCAGCTCGGCGAGGTGTTCGTCTCCATCCCGTCCATGCTCATCCTGGCGGCCGGGGCGACCCTGGCGATCACGGAGGCCGACGCCCCGCTCGACGCCCAGGCCCGCGCCCGGCGCGAGGAGCGGACCCTCCGGCAGGCGGCGGCCCGCGGGCACTGAGGCCGGCCGCGCGGAGGCCGGCTCAGCGGGCGGGCTCCACGGCCCGCACCACCGCCGCCTCGACCGCCGCGAGGGCCGGCTCCAGTGCACGCGTCATCTCCGTGTAGCCCTCGGCGGGGCCGCGGAACGGGTCCGCGAGGTCGGCGGCGCGGCGTCCGGCCGGGAGCAGGCCCCGTCGTCCCGCGTCCAGGCCCCTCCCCTCCCGACGCGCGGCCTCCAGGGCCGCGGCCAGCGCCCGGCCGCCGCCGCCCGGGGCCACGGCGTCGGGGTCGGCCAGCAGGGCGCCGGCGTCGAGGAGGGTGGCGGAGCGGCGGAGCGCGGCCGGGGCCTCGCGCACGACGGCGTCACGATGCGCCTCGGTGGCCGTCAGCACCAGGTCCTGCCCGGCCAGCACGCGCGCCGTCAGCCGGCGGGGGCGATGGGCCGCCAGCGCGGCGCGCACCCCCGCGTCGGGGGCCAGGGTGATCAGCTCCTCCGGGACGGCCAGCGCCTGGTTGGGCCCGGTCCCGGCGCTGGAGACCTCCACGACGTCGGCGCCGAGCGCGGCGTCGAGGCGGGACTGCAGCACGTGGTGGGCCCACGCGGAGCGGCAGATGTTGCCCGTGCACACGGTGAGGATCCGCAGGGGGCCGCCCGCGCCGTCGTCGGCCGGGGCATCCGTCCCCGGGGCGGCCGCGAACGGGGACCGCAGGGCGGGGCGCTCGAACCAGCTCATGCCCCCGCCTCCCGTCCGAACGGGAACCACTGCTGCGGCACGCCCGCGAGGGGGCGGGCCAGGGGAGTGGCCAGCAGGGCGAGTCCCACGGCCCAACTCACCGTCAGGGCCACCACGAACTTCATCAGGTTGTCCTCGATCCCCACGCGCATCGCCTCCATCAGCACCAGTCCATGCAGCAGCACCACCACGGTGCCCGTCCTCGTCAGCGCGGTGATCCCCGCGCGGATCGCCCGTCCGGTCCCGGTGCCGCGGGCGAAGGCCCGCAGCCGCCGCTCCACGAAGGCGCCGAACACGAGCACCATGCCGGCCGCCATCGCAGTCCCCGTCAGGGGCGTCCAGGGGAACAGTCCGAAGCCGCCCCACTTGATGTTGTGCGGCGGCAGCCCCAGGGCCACGGCCCCGACCCCCGCCGCCACGAGCGCGACGCCGATCAGCGTGCGGTGGCGGCGGATCCGCGGCTGGACGCGCCGCCGGAACGCCTCCCCGGCGAGCACGTAGAACAGGCACGGGGCGGCGAGGCCGATCCCCAGCGGGGTCCGCGCGATCGCGGACTCCGGAACCAGCTCGGCCGCCGCGAGCCCCGCCAGGGCCACCGCCCACCCGGCCCAGGACGGCGCCCGCTCCAGGGCGCGGCGCAGCAGGGCCACGAAGAACAGCACCGAGATGAACCAGAACGCCCACCACGGCGGCGGCTGGTCCGCCCCGCCGTACCAGCCGGCGGAGACCAGGTCGGCCAGCGTGACGCCGTCGATCTGGCTCCGGCGGCTCCAGCTCAGCACCACGAGGGTCATCAGCACCGACCACAGCAGGTACGGGACCATCAGGGAGCGGAACCGGGAGAGGGCGTCCGCCGCCCATGGCCGGCCCCGGGTCCAGAAGTAGCCCGTGAGGAAGAAGAACAGCGGCATCCGCCAGATCTCCAGGTACGGGCTGAACGTCAGGTCGGCCAGGTAGGCGTGGCCCAGCACCACCGCGGAGATGGACACAAGACGAAGGGCGTCCACTCCCGTGTTGCGAGTGGACGCCCTTCGGCGAGCGGCGGAGGGCCGCGGTGCGCCTGCGCGGCGCGGGGCGGGGGACAGGCTCAGTGGTGCAGGGCTCCGGTGCCGCGCGGGGCGTGGATCTCGGCCGGGCGGGCGGCATGGATGGCCACGGCGTCCACGGTGTCCCCGCGGCCGAGCAGCTGCTTGGGGATGAACATCGTCAGGAACGCGAGCGCCAGGGCGATCAGGCCCGGGATCCACACGTGCGTGAAGTCCCAGAAGCCCATCGCATAGAGCGCGGCCAGGAAGATCGCGTAGGTCACGAGCCAGGCGATCGCGGAGCCGCCGAAGCCGCCCTGGTTCGAGTGGTCGATGGCCTTGCCGTTGCGGATCACGTCAATCTCCTCTGTGCAGAAGCATCCGGCGGTGCGAGCCGGCGTCAGTCGTCACCCAGGATAGCAAGCGCGGAGCTCGCCCCGATGCGCGTGGCGCCGGCAGTGATCATGGCGAGCGCGTCCTCGCGGGAGCGCACGCCGCCGGAGGCCTTCACGCCGATCTCCGGGCCCACGGTGCGGCGCATCAGGGCGACGTCCTCGACCGTGGCCCCGCCCGTGGAGAAGCCCGTGGAGGTCTTCACGAAGTCCGCACCCGCGGCCACGGCGGCCTCGCAGGCCAGGACCTTGGCGGCGTCGTCGAGCAGGGCTGTCTCGATGATCACCTTGACCAGCGTGCCGCCCCGTCCGGCCGGGCCCGAGGCGTGGGCGGCCGCGACGACGGCGCGCACGTCCTCCTCGAGGCGGGCGCGATCCCCGGCGCGGGCCGCGGCGATGTCGATCACCATGTCCACCTCGTCCGCGCCGTCGGCGATCGCCTGGGTGGTCTCGAAGGCCTTGACGGCGGAGGAGGAGGCGCCCAGGGGGAAGCCGATCACCGTGCAGGTGAGGACGTCGGAGCCCTCCAGGCCCGCGCGGACCTCGCGCACCCAGCGCGGGTTCACGCACACGCTCTTCACACCGGCCTCGCGGGCCTCGGCGACGACGCGCAGGATGTCCTCGCGGGAGGCCTCGGGCTTGAGCAGGGTGTGGTCGATGTGCTTGGCCAGCTCGGCCGTGGTCAGCTGCGGGGTCTCGCTCATGCCGCCCAGCCTAGTGGCTGCCCGTCCGCTCCGGCGGGCCCCGTCGCCGTCAGCCGGCGACGAGCGCGGCGACCTCATCCCTCAGCCGGTCCAGGCGGGCGGCGGCCGCGGTGGGGTCGGCGTCCTGCGTGCCGAGGTAGCACTTGAGCTTGGGCTCCGTGCCGGAGGGGCGCACGAGCACGCGGGTGCCGGCGTCCGTGGCGAACAGCAGGGCGTCGGTGGCGGGCAGGTCCGCGGAGCCGGCGGCGAGGTCCCGCTCCACGGTCACGGGGTCCCCGGCCAGGGCGGCGGGCGGCCGGGCGCGCAGCGCGGCCATGGTGTCCGCGATGATCCGCAGGTCCTGCACGCGCACCGACACCTGCCCCGAGGGCATGGACCCGGTGACGGCGTCGGCGTCGGCCCGGGCGTCGTCCAGGGTGCGGCCGGCGGCCTTCAGGGAGGCCGCGAGCTCCGCGGCCACGAGGGCGGCGGTCATGCCGTCTTTGTCCCGGACCATGTCCGGTGCCACGCAGTAGCCCAGCGCCTCCTCGTAGCCGTAGCCGAGGCGCGGGGCGCGGGAGATCCACTTGAAGCCGGTGAGCGTCACGTGGTGCTCGACGCCGGCCGCCGCGGCCAGGGCCGCCAGCTGCGGGGCGGAGACCACCGAGTTGGCGGCCGAGCGGCCCTGTGCCGCGAGACGCGGCAGCAGGTGCGCGCCCAGCAGGGTGCCCACCGCGTCGCCGGAGAGCATGCGCCAGGAGGGGGCGGCGCCGTCGCCGGCGGGGACGGCCAGCGCGAGGCGGTCGGCGTCGGGATCGTTGGCGATCACCAGGTCCGCGCCGACCTCCGCGGCCAGGGCCAGCGCGAGGTCCATGGCCCCGGGCTCCTCCGGGTTGGGGAAGGCCACGGTGGGGAACGCGGGGTCCGGGGCGGCCTGCTCCGGGACCACGTGCACGTCCGCGAACCCGGCCTCCGCCAGGAGGTCCGGCAGCACCGCGCCGCCGACGCCGTGCAGTGGGGTGTAGACGATCCGCAGGTCGCGGCCGGGGTGGCCGCCGGGGTCCAGGACGCCCAGGGCCGCGGCGCGGTAGGCCTCGAGCAGGTCCTCGCCGGCCACCTCCCAGCCCTCGGCGGCCAGCGGGATGTCCGCCGTCCAGGCGTCGTGGTCGATCTGCGCGGCGATCTGGACGTCCGCGGGGGAGACGATCTGGGCGCCCCGCCCGGCCTCGTCCGTCATCCGCCCGCCCAGGTACACCTTGTACCCGTTGTCCGCGGGCGGGTTGTGGGAGGCGGTGACCATCACGCCGGCGTCCGCGTGGAGGTGGCGCACCGCGAACGCGAGCACGGGGGTGGGCAGCGCGCGGGGCAGCAGGACCACCTGCGCGCCGGCGGCGGTGAGCACCGCGGCGGTGTCCGCTGCGAAGTCCGCGGAGCCGCGCCGCGCGTCGTAGCCCACGGCCACGAGGGGCGCGGGCTGGTCCGGGCCCAGCTCGTTCCAGAGGTGGCGGCCCAGGCCGGCCGCCGTGCGGCGCACCACCAGGCGGTTCATCCGGGACTCGCCCGGACCCTCCTCGGCGCGCAGGCCGGCGGTGCCGAAGGCCAGCGGTCCGGAGAAGCGGGACGCCAGCGACGCGCGGGCCGCCTCCGCCGCCGGGCCGTCACCGTCCGCGGCGGTGAGCTCGTCCATGAGGACGGCGCGGTGCATCGGCTCGGGGTCCTCCACGGACCAGCGCTCGGCCAGCTCCCGGACGCGGGGGTCGAGGGCGCGCATCAGAGCCGCCCCACGATCTCGGCGAGGAGGCGGGAGATGCGCGGTCCGGCGGCCTGGCCGGCCTCGACGACCTCCTGGTGGGACAGCGGGGTCTCCTGGATCCCGGCGCCGTGGTTGGTCACGAGGGAGATGCCGAAGACCTCGAGGCCCGCGTGGCGGGCGGCGATCGCGTCCAGGGCGGTGGACATGCCCACGAGGTCGCCCCCGAGGGCCGTGGCCATGCGGACCTCCGCCGGCGTCTCGTACTGCGGCCCGGAGAACTGGACGTAGACGCCCTCGGTGAGGGTGGGGTCCACCTCCTGGGCGATGGCCCGGATGCGCGGCGAGTAGACGTCGGTGAGGTCCACGAACGTGGCCCCGACCAGGGGCGTGGCGCCGGTGAGGTTGATGTGGTCGGCGATCAGCACCGGGGTGCCCGGGGCGATCTCGGGGTCCAGACCGCCGCAGCCGTTGGTGAGGACCACGGTGGCCGCGCCCGCGGCGGCCGCGGTGCGCACGGTGTGCGCCACGGCCTGCGCGTCGCGGGACTCGTAGAAGTGGGTGCGGGAGCCGAACACCAGGGCGCGGGACCCGTCGGCCAGCTCCACCGAGCGGATCACGGCGTTGTGGCCGGGGACCTTCGGCGCGTGGAAGCCGGGCACGTCCGCCAGGTCGATGCGCGCACGCTCGACGCCGATCAGCTCCGCGGCCTCGCCCCAGCCGGAGCCCAGGACGACGGCGATCCGGTGCTCGGCGCAGCCGGTCGCCTCGGCGATCGCCTCAGCGGCGGCGCGGGCGTCGGCCACCGTGGTCCTCACCAACGGCTGCGGCGGTCTGGACCCCGAGATCGCCCCGGGCACCCCGGTGCTGATCGCCGACCACAGCAAC
>NZ_JAKRNH010000091.1:0-9363 GCF_022346985.1 Micrococcus sp. ACRRV | reverse complement strand
ACCACGGGCCCCGCGGCCGACGACGACGCCGTCCCCGCCCCCTCCGGCGCCCGCCGCGCCCTGCGTGTGCTGCTGACGGCCGGCGTCGTCCTGACCGTGGTCTCGGGGCTGGGGCTGCTGGGGGCGCTGGCCGCGTACTTCCTGCACGCCACCCCGGCGTTCCTGCCGGCGCTGTACGCCGTGAGCCTGTTCGGCCTGCCCCTGGGGTTCACCCTGATGGTGCTGCACGTCGTGCTCTCCGCGGTCCTCCGCGCCCGTTCCTGACGCGGCCGGGCCCGTCCCTGGGGGGTCCGTCCGCACCAGACAGGAGGTGTCCAGGAATCGTCCAGGCGACGGTCACACACTGGAGGCATGCAGTCCCAGACACCCGAAGCCCGGCTCCTCGTCGTGGACGACGAGCCCAACATCCGCGAGCTCCTCTCCACCTCCCTGCGCTTCGCCGGATTCGAGGTGCGCGCGGCCGGCAACGGCCGTGAGGCCCTCGATGCCGCGGAGGAGTTCCAGCCCGACCTCGCCGTCCTGGACGTCATGCTCCCGGACATGGACGGCTTCACCGTGACCCGCCGGCTGCGCGCCGCCGGCCGGCTGTTCCCCGTGGTCTTCCTGACCGCCCGGGACGGCACGGAGGACAAGGTCACCGGCCTCACCGTCGGCGGGGACGACTACGTCACCAAGCCGTTCTCCCTGGACGAGGTCGTGGCCCGCATCCGCGCCGTGCTGCGCCGGACGGCGCCGCTGGACGACGACTCGGCGGTGCTGCGCGTGGACGACCTCGAGCTCGACGACGACGCCCACGAGGTGCGCCGCGGCGGCGAGGTGGTGGACCTGTCCCCCACCGAGTTCAAGCTCCTGCGCTACCTGATGATGAACCCCAACCGCGTGCTCTCCAAGGCTCAGATCCTGGACCACGTCTGGGAGTACGACTTCAACGGGGACGCCTCCATCGTGGAGTCCTACATCTCCTACCTGCGCCGCAAGATCGACGTCGGCGGCCGGGACAAGATGATCCACACCAAGCGCGGCGTGGGGTACATGCTCCGCACCGCCGACAAGCGCTGACATGGGCCCCCGGCTGGGCGTGGCCGCCGCGCGCCTGCGCCACCCCCGCACGTGGCTGCGGGGCTGGTGGGGTGCGCGGCCCCTGCGGACGAAGCTCGTGGTGATGATCACCGCGCTGATGATGGTCCTCGTGGCCGTCATCGCGCTGGTGACCGCCGTCCTGTTCCGCACCGAGCTGCTCCGCCAGCTGGACGACGACCTCTCCCACAACCGGGACGAGGTGTCCATCTACCTGACCACCATGTCCCAGACCGGCGGATACTACACGCCGCAGCAGTCGATCCTGCGCTTCTACGGCGTCGTGTGGGACACCTCCGGCAGGGCCGTGGTGAGCACCCCGCTCATGCCCGGCGCCGACGGTCCTGCCCTGGAGGGGATGACGCCGGAACAGGTGGACGCGCAGGGCTCGGCGTCGTTCGAGGTGCCGGGCACCACGGCGGGCTCCGACGGCTGGCGGGTGCAGCTCTACCACCTGCGCAGCGGCGAGGGCTCCCTGGCCATCGCGCTGCCGCTGCACGGCGTGAGGACCTCCGTGGAGCGGGTGGTGACGCTCGTCGTGACCATCGGTCTGCTGGGGACGGCGGTGTCCGTCGTCGCCTCCAACCTGCTCGTGGAGCGGGCCTTCCGCGCCCTGAACCGGGTGGAGCGCACGGCCGCGAAGATCGCCGCCGGTGACCTGTCCCAACGCGTGGCCTACGCGCCTCCCTCGACGGAGGTGGGCCGGCTCTCCCGCTCGCTCAACGCGATGCTGGCGCACATCGAGACCGCCTTCCGGGACAAGGAGGCATCCGAGGACAAGATGCGCCGGTTCGTCCAGGACGCCTCGCACGAGCTGCGGACGCCGCTGGTGACCATCCGCGGGTTCTCCGAGCTGTACCGGCACGGCGGGATCACCCGCGAGGAGGACGTGGCGGCGGCCATGGGACGCATCGAGTCCGAGGCGGGCCGCATGCACCGGCTGGTGGAGGACCTGCTGACGCTGGCACGCCTCGACGAGCAGCGGCCCCTGGAGCACGAGCCGGTGGACCTGCTGGTCCTCGGCATGGACTCCATGATGGACGCCTCCGTGAACGCGCCGGACCGGAAGGTCAGCCTCGTCGGCCTGGACGGCGGGCCGGCCGGATCCGCCCCGCTCATGGGGGACGAGAACCGGATGCGCCAGGTCGTGGTGAACCTGATGACCAACGCCCTGCGCTACACGCCGGAGGGCACGCCCATCGAGATCGCCGTGGGCACCCGCGACGCGTTCGGCGGGGACTCCGGCGTGGACGGGACGCGCCACTCGGTGATCGAGATCCGCGACCACGGGGCCGGGGTGTCCGAGGAGGACGCCGCCCGGATCTTCGAGCGCTTCTACCGCGCGGACGCCTCCCGGCACCGCGAGACCGGCGGCACGGGGCTCGGCCTGGCGATCGTCGCGGCGATCGTGGCGCAGCACGGCGGCTCCGTGCGCCTGCTGGAGACCGAGGGCGGCGGCGCCACGTTCTCCGTGCACCTGCCCTGGGCCGCCCTGGAGGACGACGCGGACGACGACCTGGACCTGGAGGACGACGACGCGCGGCCCGGCGCCGGGGTGCCGGCGGGCCGGCCCCCCACGGGGGGGTCCACGGCCGCCGGATCCGCGGGGGCCTTGGAGACCGGTCAGCGCCGCCGGCTGGCGTGGGCGGGCGAGCGGTTCCGCCGCGCGTCGGCTGCCCGGAGGCAGGCCCAGGCGGGGACCTCTCCTGCACAGGCCGCCCGCGACGGCGCCTGATCCCCCGGCGGGTCCCTCCGCCCGGAGGGGCCCGGAACGGCCCGCCTACCGTGGGAGCCGCGGCACCCGCCGCGCTCACGACCGCCGGGGCACCCGGCGCCTGAAGAGGGGGACCACATGACCATCGTCCAGATCGACGTCGAGGACCTGCGCGCCAAGAGCGGCGCCGTGGAGGGCTCCATCGCCCGCCTGCAGACCGAGGTGAACACCATGGAGGCCAACCTCCGCCAGCTCGAAGGCACCTGGCGCGGCCAGGCCGCCGCCAACTTCCAGGGCGTGCTCACGGAGTGGCGCGCCACCCAGGCCCGCGTGGAGGAGTCCTTGGGCGGCATCCGCCGTGCCATGGACCTCGCGGCCACCCAGTACTCGGACACGGAGGCCGCCAACGCCGCGATGTTCCGGCTCTGAGCCGGGCCCGTGCCGCGCCCCGTCGCCCGTCCGGGCGGCGGGGCGCGGTCGTAGGGTGGGCGCATGGCCGTGCTCATCGATCCACCCCGCTGGCCCGCCCACGGGACCGTGTTCTCCCACCTCGTCTCCGACGCGTCGCTGGAGGAGCTGCACGGCTTCGCCGCGGCCCACGGCCTCTCCCCGCGGGCCTTCGACCTCGACCACTACGACGTCCCGGCCCACCGGCACGCCGAGCTGGTGGCCGCGGGAGCCCTCGCCGTGGACGGCGGGGAGCTGGTGCGGCGCCTGATCCGTTCGGGACTCCGGGTGCCCGCCCGCCGGCGGGACGGCCGCGCGGAGCCCGTGCTGCGGCGCCGGTGGGCCCGGCTCTTCGCGGGGACGGACGCCTCGCCGGACGCGGTCACGGCCGCCGGGGCCGAGCTGCTGGGGCGCTGGTCCGAGCCCCACCGCCGGTACCACGCCCCCGCGCACCTGCTGGCCGTCCTCCAGGCGGTGGACCTGCTCTCCGCCGCCGGGGAGGACCTCGGGCCGCACCCCCTCGCCGTGCCCCTGGCCGCCTGGCTGCACGACGCCGTCTACACCGCCGACCCCGCCCGCGGCCCCGGCGCCGACGAGGAGGACTCGGCGCGCCTGGCCGAGCGCCTGCTCGCCGCGCCCGGCCTCGCGCTGGGGGACGACGTCGTCGCCGAGACCGCCCGCCTGGTGCGCCTCACCGCCGAGCACCGCCCCGCCCCGGACGACGCCGCGGGCGCCGTCCTCTGCGACGCCGACCTCGAAGTCCTGGGCCGCGCCCCGCACGACTACGAGGCCTACGTCGACCTGGTGCGCGCCGACTTCGCCCACGTCCCGGACGAGGCCTGGCGGACGGGCCGCGCCGCCGTGCTGGAGGGGCTCCTGGGGGCGGACCGGCTCTACGCCACCGCCGCCGGCCGCGCCCGCTGGGAGGACCCCGCCCGCGCCAACCTGGAGCGCGAGCTCGCCGCCCACCGGCCAGCACTTTCGTGAAAGAAAACGTCGCTACCGTCCCGGTAGACCGGGATGGTAGCGACGTTCTCCTCAGCGAAAACGCTGGGCGTCAGCGGGTGGTCACATCATGCCGCCCATGCCGCCCATCGGGTCCATGCCCTCGGCGCCTGCGGCGGCCTTCTCCGGCTTGTCCGCCACGACGGCCTCCGTGGTGAGGAACAGGCCCGCGATGGACGCGGCGTTCTGCAGCGCGGAGCGGGTCACCTTCACCGGGTCGTTGATGCCCGCGGCCATGAGGTCCACGTACTCGCCGGTGGCGGCGTTCAGGCCGTGGCCGGACTCCAGGGACTTCACCTTGTCGGCGACCACGCCCGGCTCCAGGCCGGCGTTGAAGGCGATCTGCTTCAGCGGGGCCTCGATGGCGACCTTCACGATGTTCGCGCCGGTGGCCTCGTCGCCCTCGAGCTGCAGGCCCTCGAAGGCCTTGGCGCCCGCCTGGATCAGGGCCACGCCGCCGCCGGCGACGATGCCCTCCTCCACAGCCGCCTTCGCGTTGCGCACGGCGTCCTCGATGCGGTGCTTGCGCTCCTTGAGCTCCACCTCGGTGGCCGCGCCGGCCTTGATGACGGCGACGCCGCCGGCCAGCTTGGCGAGGCGCTCCTGCAGCTTCTCGCGGTCGTAGTCCGAGTCGGTGTTCGCGATCTCGGAGCGGATCTGGGCCACGCGGCCGGCGATCTGGTCGGCGTCGCCGGCGCCCTCGACGATGGTGGTCTCGTCCTTGGTGATGACCACCTTGCGGGCGGTGCCCAGCAGGTCGAGGGAGGCGTTCTCCAGGGACAGGCCCACCTCGGAGGAGATGACCTGGCCGCCGGTGAGGATGGCGATGTCGGCCAGCATGGCCTTGCGGCGGTCGCCGAAGCCCGGGGCCTTCACGGCCACGGACTTGAAGGTGCCGCGGATCTTGTTGACCACGAGGGTGGCCAGGGCCTCGCCCTCGACGTCCTCGGCGATGATCAGCAGCGGCTTGCCGGACTGCATGACCTTCTCCAGGATCGCCACCATGTCCTTCACGGTGGAGATCTTGGAGTTCACGATCAGGATGTACGGATCCTCGAGGACGGCCTCCTGGCGGTCCGCGTCGGTCACGAAGTAGCCGGAGATGTAGCCCTTGTCGAAGCGCATGCCCTCGGTGAGCTCGAGCTCCAGGCCGAAGGTGTTGGACTCCTCGACGGTGATGACGCCCTCCTTGCCGACCTTGTCCAGGGCCTCGGCGATGAGGGAGCCGATCTGGGCGTCGGCGGCGGAGATCGACGCGGTGGCGGCGATCTGGTCCTTGGTCTCGATCTCGCGGGCGGCGGAGAGGAGCTCGGAGGTGACGGCCTCGACGGCCTTCTCGATGCCGCGCTTCAGGGAGATCGGGTCCGCGCCGGCGGCCACGTTGCGCAGGCCCTCGCGGACCAGGGCCTGGGCCAGCACGGTGGCGGTGGTGGTGCCGTCGCCGGCCACGTCGTCGGTCTTCTTGGCGACCTCCTTGACGAGCTCCGCGCCGATCTTCTCGTACGGATCCTCGAGCTCGATCTCCTTGGCGATGGAGACGCCGTCGTTGGTGATGGTGGGGGCGCCCCACTTCTTCTCCAGGACGACGTTGCGGCCGCGCGGGCCGAGGGTCACCTTGACGGCGTCGGCGAGGGTGTTCAGACCCTTCTCCAGGCCACGGCGGGCCTCTTCGTCGAATGCGATGGTCTTGGCCATGATGCAGTCCTTTCTGGACGGGTGCTTCGATTCGCGCCTGACCCGCAGCGGTGCCCGCGACGGACGGCCCCGGACCGGGGCCTCACCGATGGAGCAGGTCCTCCACCTCGGGCGGCCGCCGGCCGGGTACTGCTGGCAGTCGCACCGCGGGAGTGCTAGCCCCATTATGAGCACTCACCACCGGAGAGTGCAAAGCCCGCGGGCGCCCTGCGACGCCGTTCCGCAGGGGGCGAAAAGGGCCCCCGTCCGCGCCTCCTTCCGGAGCGCGGGCGGGGGCCCGGGACGGCCTGCGCGCGTCAGCGCACCGGCCGCCTGCGTGGGTCAGCGCACGACGACGACGGCGATGCCCGGCACCTGCAGGTTCGGCACCTGCTGCACCGGCATGCCCAGCTCACGGCCGACGGCCTCGGCGGCCGCCCGCTTGTCCGCGCCGTTGTACATCACCGTGTTCGAGGTGACGCGGAAGCCCGGCCAGTTGTCCGCGGTGACGCGGGTGTAGCCCGCGCCCGTGAGACGGTCGGCGTAGGAGGCGGCCAGGCCGTTCCTGCGGGTGGCGTTGTAGACGTTCACCGGGGTGGACTTCACGGCCCGATCCGCGGACTCCTGGGCCGCAGCGGACCGGGAGGCCTCGGCCGAACGGGACGCCTCCGCAGAACGGGACGCCTCCGCCGACCGGGACGCCTCCGCAGAACGGGACGCCTCCGCCGACCGGGACGCCTCGGCGGCGCGGGAGGCGTCCGCGGCGGCCTGCGCCGACTCGGACGCGGCACGCTCACGGGCGGCGGCGTCGGCGGAGGAGGCGTCGGCCGCGGCCTGCGCGGACTCGGAGGCGGCGCGGGCGGCGTCGTCGCGGGAGCGCTGCGCGTCCGCGGCGGCCTGGGAGGACTCCGCGGCAGCCTGGGAGGACTCGGCGGCGGCGCGGGACTCGACGGCCGCGTCGGAGGAGGGGGCCGCGGCGGACTCGGCGCCCGCGTCGGACGACGGGGCCGCCGGGGCGGCGGAGTCGGGGCCGCCGGAGGACGAGGCGTCGGAGCTCGGCGCGTCCGACGAGGACGAGGAGGCGTCGGCGGCGGGCATGGCGGTCACTCTACTGGGGCCCTCCGGGGCCGCACGGCTACGCTCGGGCCCATGGACCTGATCTCCCCGCTCGATCCCGGCTGGGCCGCCGCACTGGCAGACCAGGAGGAGGCGCTCGTCCGCGTCGGCGCCGAGCTCACCGCCCGCCGCGCGGCCGGCGAGCAGGTGCTCCCCGCACCCGAACACATCCTCCGCGCGTTCCGCCAGCCCTTCGCGGACGTGAAGGTGCTGATCGTGGGCCAGGACCCCTACCCGACGCCCGGCCACCCCATCGGCCTGTGCTTCGCATGCGACCGCCACGTTCGGCCCCTGCCCCGCTCCCTCGCCAACATCCACCGCGAGCTCCACGACGACCTCGGCGTCCCGCCCGCCGCCCACGGCGACCTCTCCGCGTGGACGGGCCAGGGCGTGCTGCTGCTGAACCGGGTGCTCACCGTGCGCGCGGGCGCGGCGGGCAGCCACCGCGGCATCGGCTGGGAGCAGATCACGGAGGCGGCCGTCCGCGCACTCGTCGCCCGAGGCACGCCCCTGGTCGGCCTGCTCTGGGGCAACGACGCGCGGCGCCTCGCGCCCCTCCTCACGGCGGGCGGCGCGGGCGTCGTCGAGTCCGCGCACCCCTCCCCACTCAGCGCGAGCCGCGGGTTCTTCGGCTCCCGCCCGTTCAGCCGGGTGAACGCGCTGCTGGAGGCCGCCGGGGCCTCCCCCGTGGACTGGCGCCTGCCGGACTGAGGCCGACGCCGCTCAGCGGGTGTGGCCCTCCGGCCCCGGCGTGGACCGCGCCGGGGACAATCGCTCGGTGACGGGCCGGGCCAGGGTGTCGCCGAAGACGGCGCCGGCGCCGATGCCCACGATGATCACGAGGGCGTTCACGATGCCCGCAAGCCCCGCCATGGTGGAGGCGGACTCCACGGTGAACTCGTAGAGACCGCGGAAGACGGCGAAGCCCGGCAGCAGGAAGAGGATGGCGGGCACCACGACGACGATGGGCGGCGCCCCGACCCGCAGGGCCACGATGCGTCCGGCGAACCCCACCATCGCGGCCGCGGCCGCGGGCAGCAGCTGCGCGCTCACTCCCAGGCCGGCGACCACGGTGTGCGCCGCGAACGCCGCCGCGGTCACCGCGCAGGAGGCCAGGAGGGTCCGCCAGCCGGAGCGCTCCACGACGGCGTCGCATGCCGTGGCGGCCACGACCAGGGCCAGGAGCAGGGTGGTGGGGTAGGCCGTGGACTGGGTGGCGGCCAGGTCCAGGCGGGCGATGCCCAGCATGTCCGTCAGCCCGACGGCCACCATGATCCCGGCCATGATCCCGATGAAGACGAGCATCGCGGAGATGAAGCGTCCCGCGGCAGTCACCGGGAAGCCGTTGATCGCGTCCTGCACGGCGGTGACGAACCGTGAGGTGGGCAGGAGCATCATGATCCCGCCGGCCACCACGATGGCCGGGTTCACCGGCACGTGCAGCGCATAGGCGCCGAGGGCGATCAGCGTGGCCAGGAACGCCCCGATCATCACGGAGTAGATCTCCGGCAGGAACACCGAGGTGCGCGTGTGCAGCCAGAACACGAACCAGGTGGAGACCATGCCCAGCAGGGAGCCCTGCCACGTGCCCCCGATGAAGGGGATGAAGCAGGCCACGAACACCCCGGCCAGGAGGATCTCCACAGCGGGCGGGTACGGCTTGGGACGCCGGCGGATCTCCACCAGCCGACGCTGCGCCTCGGCGCGCTCCAGGGTGCCGTCGGAGATCTCCTCGACCAGCCGGTGCACGGCCACGAGGCCCTCGAAGTTCGTGGAGTAGGTGCGGACCACGCGCTGCAGGGTGTACGGCACCTCGCCGCGGGACGAGTCCGGGGCGTAGTTCAGGGAGATCGCCTGGTTGGTCAGGTCCACCTCGGTCTCGTGGATGCCGTACGCCTGGGTGACCACGATGATCGAGGTCTCCACGTCCAGGGAGGTGGCGCCGAACCCGAACATCGTCTCCCCGAGCTTGAGGGCGAAGTCCAGGGTGGTGCGCGCCTCGAGCGCGGCGGCCTCGGTGTCCCTGCGCTGGCGCAGGGTGGAGCGCATCCGCTTGCCGTACGGCGAGGCCTGCAGCCGGTCCACCAGGACGATCGCCTGGGTGGGCAGCACCTCCTCGAACACGGCACGGTGATCCTCCCGGGTGCGGCGCCGCCGCCGGCGGCCGCGGGGCTCCTCCGGGCCGTGCTGCTTGAGGGGGTCCGGGACCACGACGTCCGGGACGGCGGCCGCGGCCTCCTGTGCGGTGGGCGCGTCCCCCTCCGCGGGGGCGAGCACCGAGGTGGGCACGGGCTCCGAGAGCGGGGGCGCGGTCAGGGGCGCGTCGGCGG
>NZ_JAKRNH010000090.1:0-9419 GCF_022346985.1 Micrococcus sp. ACRRV | reverse complement strand
GTGCCGGCCCCCGCCTCCCCGACGGAGCCGGCCACGCCCGTCGTCGAGCGCCGCCGCGAGGTGACCCTGCGCTTCCTGGCCGCCCCGACCGACCTGGGGCACTCGGGCACCGTGGACGCGGGCCGCGTCCTGGAGTGGGTGGACAAGGCGGCGTTCGCCGCGGCCACCGCCTGGGCGGGCCGCTACTGCGTGACCGTCTACGTGGGCAACATCCACTTCAGGCAGGCCGTGGAGGTCGGGCAGATGGTGGAGGTCACCGCGAGCGTCCTCCACACGGGCTCCTCGTCCATGCACATCAGCACCACCGTCCGCTCCGGCGACCCCAAGACCGGCGAGCTCACCGAGGCGGCGCGTTGCCTCGTCGTCTTCGTGGCCGTGGGCGAGGACGGGCGCCCCGTGCCGGTGCCCGAGTTCGTGCCGCGCTCCCTGGAGCAGGAGCTCGCGCGGGACTGGGCGATCTCCCGGATCGCGGTGCGCAACGAGATCTCCGCCGCCATGAAGACGCAGCGGCATACCGACGCCGGCACCGCCGAGCGCGTGGTGCTGCGCTTCCTGGCCGCCCCCACGGACGTCAACTGGGGCGGCAAGGTGCACGGCGGCACGGTGATGGAGTGGATCGACACCGCCGCCTACCTGTGCTCCTCGCGCTGGGCCGGGCGGGATACGGTGGCCGTGTTCTCCGGCGGCATCCGCTTCCTCAAGCCTCTGCATATCGGCGACCTCGTGGAGGTGGAGGCCCGCCTGATCTACACGGGCAACAAGGGCATGCACGTGGCCGTGGACGTGCGCTCCGGGGACCCCAAGACCGACGACCTGCAGCTCACCACGAACTGCCTCACCGTGATGGTCGCCCGCGACGAGCACGGCGACGCCGTCCCCGTGCCCGCCTGGAAGCCCGTCACCGACGAGGACCGCGCCCTCTGGGCCCACGCCCGCACCCTGCTGGAGATCCGCGCGAAGGCGCCGGGCAACCGCCTGCCCGACCACCTGCTGCGGGAGCGCGGCGAGGGCCCGGACCGCGGCGAGCACTGAGCCGACGACGACGGCGGGCCGCCCTCCCGGGGGAGGCGGCCCGCTGTCGTCGTGGTCGGATGCGGGGCCGGGCGGGCGTGCCGCCCGGGCGGCTCAGCGGCCGAACAGCGTGGCCAGGAGGCCGCCCCGGGCGGGCGCGTCCTTCCGGGCGGCGGCCTGCTCGGCCGGGGTGTGCCGGCCGTCGCACCACTGGCCGGCGGGGACGGAGGCCTTCACGGAGTCGACGTGCTGGCCGCAGCCGGCCCAGGTGGTCTTGCCGCAGACGTCGCAGGTCGCAGGACGGCACATGGTGGGGGTTCCTTTCGGACGGAGACGAGTGGTCAGGGGGATGTCTGAGCGGGGGTCAGGCCAAGGAGAGGAAGAGCTTCTCCAGCTCCTCCACGGTGAGGCCCTCGTCCTCGCGGGCCTTCTCCGGGTCCGCCACGCAGTTCTTCATGGCGGAGGAGACGATCGCGAAGCCGGCGCGGTCCAGTGCCGTGGAGACGGCGGAGAGCTGGGTGACCACGTCGCGGCACGAGCCCTCGCCCTCGACCTCACGGATGACGGCGTCGAGCTGGCCACGGGCCCGCTTGAGGCGGTTGAGGATCTTGCGCTGGGTCTCGGCGTCGGCGGTGCGCACGGCGGGTCCTTTCACGGGGATGAAGTCGGGGATCAGGGGAAGGATACCCCCGGGGGTGTCAAGGGAGCAGTTCGAGCGCCTGCTGCGCCAGGATGAGCACGCCCATCGCCAGCACGAACCAGCCGAAGCCGCGCTTGAGCGCCGCCGCCGGCACCCGGTGCGCCAGCACCACGCCCACGACGCCGGCCGCCGCCGCCGCGGCCGCCATCGGCCCCAGCACGGCCCAGTCCAGGGCCGTGGCGCCCAGTTGGCTGACGAGGCCCATGGCGGAGTTCATGGCGATCACGAGCAGCGAGGTGCCCACGGCCACCGGCATCGGCAGCCGGGCCAGCAGCACGAGCGCCGGCACGATCAGGAAGCCGCCGCCCGCGCCCACCACACCCGTGATGAGGCCGACGCCCACGCCCTGCAGCAGGACGCGGCCCAGCGGGACGGGCGCGGCGTCGTCGTGCCCGGCGCCCTTCCGGCGGGGACGGATCATCTTGACCGCGCTGATCAGCATGATCACTGCGAAACCGACCATCAGCACCGGCCCCGGCAGGTCCCGGCCGACGAACCCGCCGGCCAGGGCGCCCACCATGGAGGCCGCCCCGAAGGTGAGGCCCGTGCGCCAGGCCACCGCCCCGCGCGTCGCGTGGACGAGCGCCGCCACGAGGGAGGAGGCCCCGACCATCACGAGCGAGCCCGCGATGGCCTCCTGGGGGTCCATCCCGGCCGTCAGGGTCAGCAGCGGCACGGTCAGGATGGACCCGCCGCCGCCCATCAGCCCCAGCAGCAGGCCGACGACGGCGGCCAGCACCACCAAGAGGGCAAGGGGAACCATCAGCCGCGCGCCCCGTCCGCGTCGGCACCCGGCAGCGCACCCAGGACCTGGTCCGCGGAGCGCTGCTCCGTGGGGCGGTTCCACGGCATCGTCGAGAGCACCGAGGCCATGGCGCACGTGTTGGATACGGCGGACCAGGACAGGCCCGCACCGATCGCGGCGGGCACCAGGCCGAACCGCTTCGGCCCGAGCTGGGAGGCCACGGCCCCGGCCAGCGCGAGGGAGCCGGCCGTCATGCGGACCTGACGCTCCATGGACCAGCGGGAGCCGGTGCCGGACACCCTGCCGCCGGCCTGGGCGTAGGCGCCGATGCCGCCGCGCAGCACGCGGGCCTGGGTGAAGCCGGCCTCGGCCAGGCGGTCCAGGGCGGTGCCGGCGCGGCTGCCGGACTGGCAGACGAGCACGGCCTTGCCGTCCAGGCGGGCCGCCACCTCGGCGGCGTGCTCCTGGATGAGATCGAGCGGCACGTTGTACGAGCCGGCGATGTGCTGGGCCTCGAACTCGCCGGGGGTGCGCACGTCGATCACGACGGTGTCGGGGTGCTGGGCCAGCTCGCGCTGGAGATCGGCGGGGGTGATCGGGGTGACGTTGACGGTCATGGTGCTCCTTGGGAGTCGGAGGTCGGGAAGGTGGGGATCAGGCCTGCGACCGGCCCAGCCAGCCGAGGTGGGAGCCGTCGAGCTCCACCACGTCGAAACCGGCACGGCGCAGGGCCTGGGCGGCCACCACGTTGCGGAGGCCGGACTGGCAGAAGGTCACGATCGTCGCCTCCTTCGGCAGCTGGTCCTGGTGGAAGAGCACCTTGCCCGCGCTGAGCTGGGCGGCCTCGGCGTCGTCCGACGCCGGCACGGTGCCGTCCGCGTGCTCGGTGCGGTTGCGCACGTCGAGCAGGGCCAGGCCGTCCTCGGCGGGGGCGGCGTCCGCGGTGGCGGGGACGACCCCACCGTCCTGGATGCGCCGCTCCAGCTCCTCGGGGGAGATGACGGCGGTGGGCCGCAGGTCGAAGGCGTCCAGGGAGGTGACGAACGCGTCCGCGGCGTCCACGCCCACGCGGATCAGGTGGGCGCGGATCTGCTCGGCGTCGTCCTGGGCGTCGGCCAGCAGGATGATCGCGGCGTCGTCGGACTCCGGGTCGTAGGCCCAGCCGATGTGGGTGGCGGTCTTGTCCTTGGCCGGCAGGGCCAGGGCACCGGGCACGGTGCCCGCGTGGATCTGGTCCACGGGGCGGGTGTCCGCGAGGACGTCGCCGGCGGACACGCGCGCCACGGCCTGCTCGCCGGTCAGCTCGGCCAGCGGGGTCAGCTCGCCGAGGACGGCCGGGCCCTGCTTGTTCTGCCTCTTCATGCGGGCGAAGTAGGCGTGGGCGTCGGGCTGGCCGTCGAGCAGCTCGCCGACGAAGCCCTGCTCGTCGTCGTTCTCCACGTACTCGGCCCACCAGGCGTAGGTGGACTCGTAGCCGACGGTGGTGGAGGGCAGGGCACCGAGGGCCTTGCCGCAGGCGGAGCCGGAGCCGTGGCCCGGGAAGACCTGCACATGGCCCGGCAGGTTGACGAACTTCTCCTTCAGGGACTGGAAGAGCTGTGTGGCGCCGGCGAAGCGAGTGTCCTGGAGGCCGGCAGCCTCGTCCAGCAGGTCGGGGCGGCCGAGGTCGCCGGAGAACACGAAGTCGCCGGTGAGGTAGTAGCCGGGAGCCGCGGCGAACGCGCCGTCGGTGACCAGGTAGCTCAGGTGCTCCGGGGTGTGGCCCGGGGTGTGCATGGCCTGGACGGTGATGTTGCCGAGCTGGATGGTGTCGCCGTCGTGGAGGAGGTGGCCCTCGAAGCCGTAGGTCCAGTCCTCGCCGCCCTCGCCGGAGAGGTGGATCTGGGCGCCGGTGCGGGCGGCGAGCTCGCGGGTGCCGGAGAGGAAGTCCGCGTGGATGTGGGTCTCGGTGACGTGGGTGATGGTCATGCCGTGGTGGGCGGCGAGGTCCAGGTACTCCTGCACGTCGCGGCGGGGGTCGACCACGATCGCCTCGTTCTTCGCCTGGCAGCCGATGAAGTAGCTGGCCTGGGACAGGTCCTCGTCGTAGATGCGCTCGAGCAGCATGGCGGTCCTCCTGGGACGTGGATGGTGCGGGGGCGACGGCGTTCAGCCGGCTTCGGTAGATACCCCCTGGGGTATGTGCACGCGACGGTAGTACATACCCAAGGGGGTATGCAACGGACCCTCCCCGCCCAGCGTTTTCGTGCGCGAAACGGACGGCGTGTCGCGCACTGTCGTGCGTGACAGGGACGCCACACACCACGACGCCGGGCCGCACCCTGGTGGCACGGTGCGACCCGGCGTCGACGTCACGCACGAAAGCAGGCGGCGCGTCGTCCGTTTCACACACGAAACCGGAGGGCGCGCCGTCCGTTTTGCGAACGAAAGCGGGGTGGTCGGGGGCGGCTCAGCTCACATGAGCGGGCGCAGCGGCACCAGGAGCTTCTCGACCACGCGGGCCAGGCCGTGGCGGTCCTTCCAGCGCGGCGACTGGATCCGCTCGGACCGCGCGGCGTCGGCGCGGAACACGTCCTCCATGCGGGCGGCGAAGTCGCGGTCCACCACGGACACGTTCGTCTCGTAGTTGAAGGACAGGGACAGGCGGTCGATGTTCGCGGTGCCCACGGTGGCCCACCGCCCGTCGATCGTCGCGGTCTTCGCGTGGATCATGCCCGCCGCGTAGAGCAGGATCGTGATCCCTGCGTCCAGCATCTCCGAGTAGAAGCCCCGCGAGACCCAGTCCGCGACCACGTGGTTCGAGTCCTTCGGCACCAGCACCTGCACGTCCACGCCGCGGCGGGCCGCCTCCTTGAGGGCGTCCAGCACCTGGCGGTCGGGCACGAAGTACGGCGTCGAGATGTAGATGTGGTCCTGCGCCCGCGCGATCGCGTTCAGGTACGTGTTGCGGATGGGATACACCAGCTGCGTGGGCAGGTTCGCCGCCACCACGGTGCGCTCCTCCCACTCCTCCGGGCGCGTCCACGGCATCTCCGCCATGTCCGTGTAGCCCTCGTTCCACAGCACGGAGAGGGAGTGCTCCAGACCCCAGACGGCCGGGCCCTCCACACGCAGGTGCGTGTCCCGCCAGTGCGCCGCGTAGAGGTCGCCCACGTTGTAGCCGCCCACGAATCCCACGCGCCCGTCCACGGTGAGGATCTTCGAGTGGTTGAACCCGCTGTAGCGGACCACGCCCCGCCACAGCGGGCGGGCGAACGCGGGCAGGCGGAACACCCGCACCCGCGGGTCGAACTGCCGGTAGAACGACGGCGGGATCAGGAGGTTCCCGAACCCGTCGTAGGAGGCCCACACCTGCACCCCGCGCGCCGCCGCCCGGTTCAGGGCGTCCACGAAGCGCTGCCCGGTGGCGTCGTCCTTCCAGATGAACGTCTCGAACTTCACGGTCTCCCGCGCGTCGTCGATGGCCTGGATCATGGCGTCGTAGACGTCGTCGCCGGCGGTGTAGATGGTCAGGGCGTCCGGGCCGACCTGGGCCTGGAACGTGCCGGGGCGCTCGGCCGGGCGCAGCTTGCGACCGCGGTGCTTGAAGGCGTCGTACGCGGACACGGCCACCGCGGTGGCCAGGGGGACGCCCACGAACGCGGTGGTCCCGGCTACGGCGGCCCGCCGCAGGGCGTACCCCACCACGGAATCCTGACGGGCGGGCGCGGCGGGGCGAGGGGTCTCCATTCCCGCAGTCTACGAACGCGCGCCCCGCGGGGACAGCAGGACGGGCCCGCGATCCGGCCGGGACGCCGTCAGGACGGGTCCGACCACACCGCGCCGGCCTCGGAGCGCAGCCGCACCAGCTCCACGGCGGACTCCTCCAGGCGGTGGGCCGCCGGCGACCCGGGGGCGTAGGGGCGCACGGACTCCGCGCGGCCCTCACGTGTGACGTCGACCATCACGGCGATCGAGTGCGCGACGAGCCGATGGTCCCGCTGGTGGCGGGGGCCGGCGTGGACGCGCAGCGCCACGTGCATGGAGCGCTCGGAGGTGTGGACCAGCAGGGCGTCCACGCGCACCAGGTCGCCCACCTTCACGGGGCGGACGAACCGGACGCCGCCGGCGAACACCGCCACCACGTTCTCGTGCCCGGTCCAGCGGGCGGCGCAGACGCCGGCCGCCTCGTCCAGCCAGCGCATGACGGCGCCGGCTGCCACGGTCCCGCCCACGGACGCCTCGGCCATGGGCGCGATGAACGCGAGGGTGGTCATCTCCTCGTGCTCCTGCCCGGGCTCGGGGAACGGCAGCCGGGCCATGACCTGCTCGATCCCGCGGCGCTTCACGCTGGACACCCGCGCCCGCTCGTCGCGCTCGATCTGGTCGGGGGTCGAGGGCGTCCACTCGGGCACCTGGAGCATCTGGCCGTCCTCCTCCGCGTAGTACACGGAGAGCGTCGAGGTGGAGACGACGGGGCGGCCGTCGTCGTCGAGGACCTCGGGCAGCAGCAGGCGGAGCTGGACGTGGACCGCGGCGCCGTGGGTGCGGACCACCCGGCCCTGCACGGTGACGCGCATGTCCACGGGGACGGGGTGGCGGAACTGCATGGTGCCCATGTAGCGGGCGCGCACGTAGGTCCCGGACCAGGACGCGGCGACGGCGTAGCCCACCTTGTCGATCCAGCCGATGGCGGTGCCCGCGTCCACCAGACCCGAGGGGTGGTCGAAGCTGTCCGCCCGGAAGTCGAGGGACAGGGCACCGGAACGCATCATGAGTCGAACGTATCACCGCCACCTCCTCCACTGTGACGGTGGTCACTGCAGGGGAGCCCGTTGGACGACGGGCCTGCGACCGCCCCGGCGGTGCGGGAGAATGGCGGACATGACTTCCCGCGACCTCCCCCTACCCGTCGAGCCGCAGACCCCGCACACGCGCCTGGCCCGGCGCGTGGAGGCGGCGGTCTCCGCGCGCGGTGAGGCCGCCGTCGCCGGCCTGGCGGTGCGCCTGCTGACGGGCGCCCCCACGCCGGAGGACGTCACCTCGGGTGCGGCCCGGGACCTGATCGGCGACGACGGCGAGCTCACCCCCGGCGCGACCGGCGCCCTGGCCCTCGGCGTGGTCTGGCACCGTGGCGCGGCCGGCGCCCTGGTGGCCGCGCTCGACGCCCCCGAGCCCGAGGTCCGCGCCGCGGCCCTGCTGGTGCTGGCCGCCCGCGCCGACCGGCTGCGTGCGGACGCCCAGGCGGGCCGGGCGTTCGTGGAGGCGGTGACGGCCCGCGCGTCGGACGCGGACCCGCAGGTGCGGGAGGCCGCGGCGTCGGCCCTGGGCGCTCTGGCCCGGGCGAAGGACCTCTCCGCGGTGGAGCCGGTGCTGAGCGCCCTGGTGATGGACGTGGATCCGGAGCTGGCCACGGCGGCCGAGTTGGCGCTGGCTCACCTGGCGGCGCGCCTGGACCGCCCGGAGCTCGACCCGACCCCGCAGGCCTGAGCGGAGGCCCGGACCCGATGCAGTGCCCCCACTTCGACGCCGGCGAGTGCCGGTCCTGTGCCCTCATGGGCGTGCCGTACGGCGTGCAGCTGGCGGACAAGGACGCGGCCGTCCGCGCCCGGCTGGCCGAGGCCACGGACGGGCGCACGCGCTGGGAGGCGCCCGCGGCGTCGGCGGAGTCCGGGTTCCGCAACAAGGCCAAGCTCGTGGTGACCGGCACGGCGGCGGCCCCGCGCCTGGGCATCCTGGACCCGCGCCAGCACCCGCGGCACCACGACGGCAGGGGCGTGGACCTGCGCGACTGCGGACTCTACGAGGACGGCATGGAGGCGGCGTTCCACGCGATCGCGGGCGCGGTGACGGCGGCCGGGCTCGAGCCGTACGACGTGGCGGCGCGCACCGGCGAGCTGAAGAACGTGATCGTCACCCGCTCCCCCGACCGCGAGCTCATGGTCCGCTTCGTGCTGCGCTCGGCGGACCGGCTGGAGGCGTTGCGCCCCGAGGTCCCCGCACTGCGGGAGGCCCTCGCGGCGCTCGGCACGCCGGCCGCCGTCGTGACGGCGAACCTGCACCCCGAGCACGTGGCCCTGCCCGAGGGGCCCGAGGAGGTGCACCTGGCCGGGGACGCGACGCTGCGCATGGAGCTGAACGGGATCGGGCTGCGGCTGCGCCCGCAGGGGTTCTTCCAGACGAACACGGGCATCACCCGGCGGCTCTACGCGACGGCGGCGGCCTGGCTGGCCGAGGCCGCGGCAGAGGCGGGGACGCCCGTGGAGCGGGCCTGGGACCTGTACTGCGGCGTGGGCGGCTTCGCGTTCCACCTGGCGCGGCCGGTGGCCGAGGGCGGCGCGGGCATCGCCGAGGCCTGGGGGCTCGAGGTGAGCGCGGAGGCGATCGAGGCCGCGCGGGAGGCGGCCGCCGAGCTCGGCGTGGCCGAGCGCGTGCGCTTCACCGCCGGCGACGCGACGACGGCGCTGGCGGCGCCGGACGGGACGCGGCCGGACGCCGTCGTCGTGAACCCGCCGCGGCGCGGCATCGGCGCCGAGCTGGCGGGCCGGCTCGAGGAGTCGGGGGTGCCGTTCGTGCTGTACTCCAGCTGCAACGCGGCCACGCTGGCCACGGACCTCACGGCGATGCCGTCCTACCGGGTGGCGCGTGCGCAGGTGTTCGACATGTTCCCACAGACCGGCCACGCCGAGACGCTGGTGCTGCTGACCCGGCGCTGAGGGTGCACCGGCCCCCGGCACGGGAGGCCGGGAGTGACCGAAGGCCCCGGATTCGCCGTCCGGGGCCCTCGATCTGTCATCACTCGCACCTTCATCGCTCGCACCTCGATGAAGTGGTTCCACCGTACGACCCGGACATGGAGGGACCCGGGGTGAAGGCTGGCAGTTCCCCGGCAACGCGGATCCGACCGCCCGGTCCCGCCGACGTCGTCATTCCTGCACACCGGACCCGTGACCGGGCTCACCCCCACCGGCCCCCGACCCCTTC
>NZ_JAKRNH010000008.1:0-37432 GCF_022346985.1 Micrococcus sp. ACRRV | reverse complement strand
CCACTGGATCTCGAGCATGGCGGTGTTCAGGCCCGAGCCCACGCCCAGGCAGACGACGGCGTCCCCGCGCCGGAGCGAGTCCTGCTCGCGCACGAGGGTGATGGGCAGGGAGGCCGGGCCCACGTTGCCCAGCACGGGGAACGTGGTGGGCAGCTTCTCCAGGGGGATGCCCGCGGACTCGGAGATGGCGTCCGTGTGCATCTGGCTGACCTGATGGGTGACGTAGCGCGCGGCGTGGTCCCAGCCCCACTCCGCGGGCACGTCGTGCCACGCGTCCATGACGAGCTCCAGCCCGTCCTTCAGGAGCGCGTTGGAGTCGGTGAACATCCCGTTGTGGTCGCCCACGCACAGCTGGTGGTGGTCGGTGCCGGCGCGCGTGATGCCGCGCAGGATCCGGTGCGCGTCCGGGTGCTCATCCGTGCGGCCCACCACGGCGGCCGCGGCGCCGGAGCCCAGGGTCAGGGAGGCGAACTGCTCCATGAAGTTGCCGCGGACCGTGGTCTCGGCGTGCAGGTTCGCCACGGTGGAGGCCTGCACCTTGGAGGCGTCCTCGGCGGCGACGACGACGGCGTAGTCGATCTGGCCGGCGTCGACCATGGTGGAGGCGAGCATGAGGCCGTTGACGAAGCCCAGGCACGCGTTGGTGATGTCGAAGTTCGTGGCGGAGGTGGGCAGGCCCATCAGGTCGTGGATCCGCACGGCCACGGACGGCTCGAGGGTGGCCCGGGTGACGGAGGTGTTCACGAGCAGGCCCACCTGCCCCGGGGCCACGCCGGCGGCGGCCAGGGCGGCGGTGCCGGCCTCCGCCGCGGCCTGCTGGAAGTCCTTCTGCGCGTCCCATGCGCGGCGGACCTTCACGCCCGCGACGCGCTCGAGCAGGTGCCGTGGCAGGCGCAGGCGGGTGAGGACGTCGGCGAGCTGCTCGTCCAGGTCGTCCGAGGTCACCTCGAGTGGGGCCTGCACCTCGGTCACGGACAGGAGGGCGGCGCGGGAGAACTCGAAGCTGGCGTTACCGGACACGTGGGGGACCTGGACCATTCTGCTCGGGGGGCTGTGACCGCCCGGACCGAGCGGTCCGTTCACTCTAACGGAGCACCCGGGGGGTGACCTGGCCTGGGGTCCTCCGTTCGCCGGCGGCATGGAGGACGAGGTCAGGCGGGACCGAGGATCACCGCGAGGACGGCCAGGGGCAGTGCCAGGCACGCCGCCGCCGCGGCCCCCGCGACGGCGCCCGGCACCGGGGCCGGCGGGTCCAGCAGGCGCGCCACGCGGCGCCCGAGCCCCCCGGACTCCGCGTCCGGTTCGGCATCCGGCCCGGACGCCGAGGCGCCGGGGGCCTCGGCCGGCCGGACCGTGAGCGCCAGCGCGCGGGCGAGGACGGGGGCCGGCGCGGTGCGGCGGGCCGCGTCGTCGGCGAGCATCTCCGTCACCAGCACCACGCCGGCGCGCGCCGTCTCGGCCGAGGGCAGCCACGCGCAGGCCCGGGCCCAGCTGGCGAAGGCCAGGCGGAGCAGCCCGTGGTGCTGGGCCAGGTGGGCGCGCTCGTGGAGGAGCACGGCGCGCAGCTCCTCCGGGGAGAGCCGTTCCAGGAGCCCGCGGGAGACCACGGTCAGCGGGGTGCCGCCGCCGGGGACTCCGGGCACGCAGTAGGCCAACGGCAGGTCCACGGGCAGCTCGCGCGCCCCGCGGGGGCCTCCGGGCCAGTCGTCGGCGCGCTCGGGGTCCGTGGCGATCAGCTCGAGCGCCGCCCGGTGCCGGGACCGGGCGCGCAGGGTGCGCAGCGCCGTGACCGCGGTGGTGAGCAGCAGGTGCAGGGCCACCGTCAGCCCGGCGCCGACGGCGAGCAGGTGCACCTCGGCCGGCGCCGATCCCGGCCGCGCGATGCCGGAGTCCGGTGAGGTGAGGTCGGCGAGCAGCGCGGGGACGGCGTCGAGCAGGCCGTCCCCCCAGGGGTGCAGCCCCCAGAGGAGGGGCGTGCCCACGAGCGCGAGCCCACCGGCGAGGGCGACCGCCTGCCAGGCGAGCACGGCCAGCCCGGGGGAGCGCGAGGGCCAGGCGGCCCGCCCGAGCAGGACCGGGACGGGCCCGGCGAGGCACAGGGCGACCGCCGCGAGGACGAGCACGGAGAAGGACACCCCGGTGCCCGCTCAGGTCAGCAGGCGGCGCAGGGCGGCCGCGTCCGCGTCGGAGATGCCGCCGACGAAGGCGGCCAGCACCGCCTCGTGGTCCGGGCTGGACCCGAGGATGTCCTGCAGCAGTCCCGCCGCATGCTGCTCGCGGGTGCGGGCGGCGGCGAACACCTGGGGGCGGCGGGCGCCCACCCGGCGGACGTGGCCCTTGGCCGTCAGGCGGGAGAGGGCGGTGAGGACGGTGGTGACCGCGGGGGCTCCGTCCTCCCGCTCGAGGCGGACGCGCAGCTCCTGGGCGGTCAGGCCGTCGGGGTGGTCCCAGAGCGCGTCCAGGACGGCGCCCTCGAGGCGGGCACGGGCCATGGTCTCACCTCCGGGATCGGCGCGGGCGGGGAGCGGACGGTCCACGATCCTAGGCGATCGACTCGCCACGGACCATGTTCTACACGGTGTAGAAGAGGGGCTACCCTGGACGGGATCCCCCGGCCGCATCCCCGGCCGTCCGCCGTCCCAGGAGCACCTCACCGTGGATCCCCTCGAACTCGCGCGGTGGCAGTTCGGCATCACCACCGTCTACCACTTCCTCATGGTCCCGCTGACCATCGGCCTCGGCCTCGTCGTCGCCGTCCTGCAGACCCTCTGGGTCCGCACCGGACGCGAGCACTACCTCCGGATGACCAAGTTCTGGGGCAAGCTCTTCCTCATCAACTTCATCATGGGCGTGGCCACCGGCCTGGTGCAGGAGTTCCAGTTCGGCATGGCCTGGTCCGAGTACTCGCGGTTCGTGGGCGACGTCTTCGGCGCCCCGCTCGCCCTCGAGGCCCTGATCGCGTTCTTCCTCGAGTCCGTGTTCCTGGGCATGTGGATCTTCGGCTGGGACCGGCTGCCCCGCAGGCTCCACCTCGCCGCGATCTGGTGCGCCGTGATCGGCGCCCACCTCTCCGCCTACTTCATCATGGCCGCCAACGCGTTCATGCAGCACCCGGTGGGCTACGAGGTGGTGGACGGGCGCCCCGTCCTGAACGACATCGTCGCCGTGCTGACCAACCCGATCGTGCTCACCCACTTCCCGCACACCATCGCGGGCTCGTGGGCCGTGGCCGGCGGGTTCCTGCTCGGCATCAGCTGGTACCACCTCTGGAAGCGCCGCCGCGACGGGATCGACACCGTCGACGCCGAGGGGCGCGTCGTCGTCGGGACGACCGGCTCGAAGGCGCGCGACGCGCTGGACCACCGCGTGTGGATCACCTCGCTGCGCGCCGGCGCGGCCGTCGTGATCGTCGGCTTCCTGGGCACCGCGTTCACCGGCCACGCCCAGGCCCAGCAGATGATCCACTACCAGCCCACCAAGATGGCGTCCGCCGAGGCCGCCTGCCACGACGGCACCGCGTTCTCCGTGCTCACCCTCGGCGACGTGAACACCCCCGGCGCCACGACGTGCGACGACGTCACGGGCGTGATCGAGATCCCCGGCCTGCTCTCCTTCCTCGCCTACAGCGACTTCACGACGCCGGTGCCGGGCATCACCACCCTCCTGCCGCAGTTCGAGGCGCGCTACGGCACGCAGCTGCCGGACGACCCGATGTACGGCGAGCGTGCCGGCCAGGAGATCTCCTATCTGCCGCTCATGGAGGTGACCTATTGGGGCTTCCGGCTGATGATCACCTTCGGCGGCCTCGCCGCCCTGGCCGGTGCGCTGACCCTGTGGATGACCCGCAAGGGCACGGTGCCGGACTCGAAGCCCTGGATGATCACCGCCGTCGCCTCGATCGGCGCGTCCTTCGCGGCGAACGTCGCCGGCTGGGTCTTCACCGAGATGGGCCGCCAGCCGTTCGTCGTCTACCCCAACCCGGCCATGGGCGTCGATGAGGTCTACATGTTCACCGCCGCCGCCGTGTCCCCGGGCGTCTCCGGCGAGGAGGTGCTCACGTCCCTGATCGTGTTCGTCGTCCTCTACGCCGTCCTGCTCGTGGTGGAGGTCGCCCTGCTGGCCCGCTACGTGCGCGGCGGCGTCCCCGCCGGCATGCCGGAGCTGACGGCGGACGAGCACCGCGACCCCGACGACGACCGCCACGACCGCGACGACGTGCTCGCGTTCGCCTACTGACCCCCGACACGGAGAGAGAGGACCGCTCCCATGACCGAGGCCCTGCCCGTCTACTGGTTCGTCATCATCGCCGTGCTCTGGCTCGGCTACCTCGCCCTCGAGGGCTTCGACCTCGGCGTGGGCATGCTCATGCAGGCGTGGGCGCGCGACGAGCGCCGACGCCGCGTGCTGCTGAACATCATCGGCCCCGTGTGGGAGGGCAACGAGGTGTGGCTGATCACCGCGATCGGTGCGATGTTCGCCGCGTTCCCGTTCTGGTACGCCGCCCTGCTGTCCACGCTGTACATCCCCATGCTCCTGCTGCTGTTCGCCCTGATCCTGCGGGCGGTCTCGATCGAGTACCGCGGCAAGGCGCAGACCGACCGCGTCCGCGGCATCTGGACCTGGTGCCTGGCCGTCGGCTCCTTCCTGGCGGCGTTCATCGTGGGCGCGATGCTCGCCCTGACCACCACCGGCCTGCCCCTGGACGCCCACGGCGACCGGGTCGGCGGCCCCTCCGCGTGGCTGAACGGCTGGGCCGTGCTCGGCGGCCTCGCGGTGGTCGGCTTCTCGATCGCCCAGGCCTGGGCCTTCATCGGCCTGAAGACCGACGGCGCCCCGCGCGTCGCCGCGGCGCGCTTCCTGCGCACCTGGACGCCGGTGGCCGTGCTGCCGATGCTCGTGTGGGCGCTCGCGGTCCTGGTCCGCGGCGACCGCCCGGGGGCGTGGATCCTCCTGCTCCTGGCGCTGGCGGCCGTGCTCGTCTCCGTGCTCGCCGCCCGCGCCGGGCGCGAGGGCGTGGCCCTGGCCGGGCTGACCGGGTTCGCCGCCGCCACCTGGAGCGCCGTCATGGTGGCCCAGTTCCCGGTCCTGACGCCGTCCGCCGTGGACCGGGCGTACGACCTCACGGCCCAGGTCTCCTCCTCCGGCTCCTACACGCTCGGCGTGATGGCGGTGGTCAGCCTCGTGTTCGTCCCGATCGTGCTGGCGTACTCGGCGTGGTCCTACTGGGTGTTCCGCCACCGCGTGAAGGAGACGCACATCCCCGAGTCCCACATCGTGGAGCCCGTGTGACCGACCGCCCACCCCGGCGCCGCGGCCGGGTCCGCGCGGGACGCGGCCCGGGCCCGGGCCTGGACCGCCGCGCCCGCCGGGCCGTCGGCGTCATGGCGCTGCTGGCCGGCGTGCGCGCGCTCGGCTGGATCCTGCTGGCGGAGTCGCTGGCCCGGCTGCTGACCTCGCTGGCCATGACCCTGGACCCGGAGGCGTCCGCGCAGCTGTTCCAGCTGCTCTTCATGCCCCCAGCCCCGGTCGGCCCGGTGGGGCCCGTGGCGGACGTCGCCGGCGTCGTCGTGCTGGGGGCCGCGGGCGTGGTGCTGCGCGCCCTGGCGGACCAGGGCCAGCACGTGGCGGGCCGCCGCGCCGCCCTCGGCGCCCAGGTCGGCATCCGGCGCGAGCTGGTGGCGCATCGGCTCGCCGCCACGGACGGCACCCGGCCCCGCTCGGGCGCGGACGCCGTGCTCGTCACGCACGGGCTGGCCGGCCTGGACGACTACTACACCGAGGTGCTGCCCGCCCTGGCCTCCGCCGCCGTGGTCCCCCCGATGCTCGGCGTGTGGATCCTGACCCGGGACGGGGTGTCCGCGGCCGTCGTGCTGCTCACGGTGCCGCTGATCCCGTTCTTCATGGTGCTGATCGGTCGGCACACCCAGGAGCGCATCGCCGCCGCCCAGGACGGCCTCGACCGCATCTCGGGCCAGCTGCTCGAGCTGGCCCGCGGCCTGCCCGTCCTGGTCGGGCTGCGCCGGGCCGGCGTCCAGCGACGCGCCCTCGAGAAGGCCTCCGAGCGGTACCACGCGGCCACCCTGGGCACCCTGCGCACGGCGTTCGTCTCCGGCCTCGCGCTCGAGCTGATCGCGTCCCTGTCCGTGGCGATCATGGCCGTGTTCATCGGCGTGCGGCTGGTCTACGGGCAGATGGACCTGTACTCCGGGCTCGTGGTGCTCGTGCTCGCCGCCGAGGTCTACCTGCCCCTGCGCGAGGTCGGTTCCGCATACCACTCCTCCGAGGACGGCCGGGCCGCCGCGGAGCGCGCGGCGGCCGCCGTGGCCGAGCCCGTCCCGACGCCGGCCCTCGCCTCCTTGGCTTGGCCCGGCCCCGAGACCGGCCAGGACCACGGGACGGACGGCGGGATGGACGACGGGATGGACGACCGGACCCCCGCCGCGGGGACCGTCCTCCTGCGCGACGTGTCCGTCTCCCGCGGTCCGCGCCCCGTGGTGCGCGGGGCGGACCTGACCCTGCGCCCCGGCGGGCTGACGGTGCTCGGCTCGGCCTCGGGCGCGGGCAAGTCGACCCTCCTGCACCTGCTCGCCGGCGTGCTCCGGACGCCCGACGTCGCCGTCTCGGGGACCGTGGCCGGGGTGGACTCGGACCGCACCCTCTGGGTGGGACAGCATCCCCGCTTCCTCGAGGCCACCGTGGACGCCGAGCTCGACGCGGCCGCCGGGGGAGCGCTCGCGGCCCCGGTCCGGCGTGAGGTGCTGCGGGCCGCGGCGCTGGCGGACTTCGGTGCGCGGGCCCCGCACGAGCTCAGTCCGGGGGAACAGCGGCGCGTGGCCCTCGCGCGGGCGATGTCCCGCCTCGCCGCCGACCGAACGGCCGTGGAGACGCGGCCGTGGCTTGTGCTCCTCGACGAGCCCACGGCCCACCTGGACGACGCCTCGGCCGCCGTGGTCCGGGCCACCGTGGGCGCGCTCGCCCGGGGTGCCGTGCCGGGCCTGCCCACGCCGCCGGCCGCCGTCCTGGCCGCCTCGCACGACCCGGTCCTGCAGCGGGCTGCGGACGCCCTCGTGGACGTGGAGGGCCGTCCCCTCGCGCCGGGCGCGGACGCCGCCCCGTACGCCGACCCGGACGCCGCCGGGCCGCCGCTCGCGGCCGGGGCGCCGGACGATGCCGGGCCCGGGGACGCTCCCGACGCGCCGCGGGGGGAGGGTTCCGAGGGTCGGCCGAGCCTGCGCGCCGTCCTCGCCGTGCTGCCCTGGGGGGCGCCCCGGCTGTGGGCCGGCGTCGGATGGGCGACCCTGACTCACCTGGCGGCCGCCCTGCTCGCGGGACTGTCCGGCTGGCTCATCGTCACCGCGGCGGGCCGGCCGCCGATCCTCTATCTGCTCTCCGTGATCGTCCTGGTGCGCGGGTTCGGCCTGTTCCGCGCCGTGTTCCGCTACGCCGACCGCCTGGCCACGCACGACGCCGTGCTGCGCTGGGCCTCCGAGCTGCGCCTGCGGCTCTGGGACGCCATGGGCCGTCGCCCGGCCCTGTGGAGCCGGCTCTCCCGGGCCGACGGCGCGCTCTCGGTGCTCCTGTCCGACGTGGACGCCCTGCGCGACGCCGCGCCCCGCGTGCTGGTGCCCGTCCCGGCCGCGGTGCTGGCGTGGGCCGTCACCGCCCTGTTGATCGGCGGGCTGGCCCCCGAGCTCGCCGTCACGGCGCTCGTCCCGGGGGCCGTGGGGCTGCTGGTCATCCCCGTGGTCGTGGCCGCGCTGGACCGCCGCGACACCCTGCTCACGGCGCGGCGGCGCGCGGCCCTGCTGGACCGCGTCTCCGCCGTGCTCGGCGCGGCCCCGGACCTGCACGGACTCGGCCGGACGCGTGAGGCCGCGGCCGCCCTGACCGCGTGGGACGAAGACCTGCAGAGGCCGCAACGGCGGGCCGCCTGGGTGGCCGGCCTCGGCCGGGCCCTCGCGGTCCTCGCCTCCGGCGGGGCGGCCCTGGCCGCCGCCCTGACGGCCACGCAGACCGGCACGTCGACGCCGGTCGCCGCCTTCGTCGTGTTCCTCGCCCTGTCCTGGGCCGAGCCCCTCGGCGCCCTCGCCCAGGCGGCGCAGCAGACCGGGACCCTCGTGGACCAGGCGCGGCAGGCCGCGGGTCTGCTCGGCGTGGAGGACGAGGCCGCATCCGGCGCGACGTCCGCCGCCCCGGACGAGGCGGCAGCGTCGGCCGCGGGGTCGTCCGCACCGGCCGGGCGGATCACGGGCGTGCGCCTGGAGGACGCCGCCTACGCCTATCCGGGCTCGACGCGCGTGCTGTGGTCCGGCCTCGACGTCGCGCTGGAATCCGGGCAGACCGCCGCCGTCACCGGCCCCTCGGGGGCGGGCAAGTCCACTCTGCTGGCCGTCCTGCTCGGGTTCCTGACGCCGACCGCCGGCCGGCACCTGCTCACCGTCGAGCGGGACGGCGTGAGCCGCGAGGCCCCGGCGGACCCGGCCGCCCTGGCGCGGGTCGCCTGGACCCCGCAGGACGCGCTCGTCTTCGACTCCACCGTGCGCGGCAACCTGGCCCTGGCCCGGGACGCCGACGACGCCCCCACCGATGCCGAACTCGCGGACACGCTGCGCCTCGTCGGCCTGGGCCGCTGGCTCGACGCCGCCCCGGACGGGCTGGACACCCCCGTCGGCCCCGGCGGGGACCGCCTCTCCGGCGGCGAGCGACAGCGCCTGGCCGTCGCCCGCGCCCTCGTGGCCCGCGCCGACGTCGTGCTGCTGGACGAGCCCACGGCCCACGTGGGCCAGGACGAGGCCCTCGCGCTCATGGCGGACCTGCGCCGCGCGCTGGCCGGGCGGATCGCGGTGGTGGCCACCCACGATCCGCGGGTGGCCGCCGCGGCGGACGTCCGGGTCCGGCTCGGAGGAGACGCGGCCGGTCACCCCTGACCCCGGCCCGCCCGGCCGGGGCGCCGGCGTCAGTCCGCCGAGACCTCCACGCCGGAGTCGTCCACGGGGGCGGCCGCGACGAGCTCGGGGGACGCCCCGGCGCCCACGGCCTCGACGCGCTGGTCCACGGGCACGCCCGAGCCGTCGCGGCGGCCGTACTCGACCGGCAGGGCGCGGGCCACGCCGGCCTTCGAGGCGGCCAGGGCCGGGGAGGCGCCGACCCACGCGAGCGTCAGGTGGGTCTCGCCCTTGAGCAGTCGGTGCGCGCGCACGCCGCCGGTGCCGCGGCCCTTCACCGGGTACTCGCCCAGGGGGGTGACCTTGACGGACCCGCCGGCCGAGCCGAGCAGGTCCGCGTCCCCGTCCGTCACCGTCACCACGACGGCGGGCCGCGGGTGGGCGGCCGGATCCTCGCCCTCCGCGGTCATCGAGGCGGCCGGGGCGACGCCGAACGCGATCACGGCGTCCTCCGCCCCCACGCGCAGGCCGGCGACGCCCCCGCCGGCCGGGCCCTGGGGGCGCACCTGGGAGGCCGCGAAGTGCAGCAGCTGGCCGGCACGCGTGACGAACACGAGGTGGTCGCCGTCGTCCGGGGCCGGAGCGGCACCCACCACGGAGTCCCCGTCCTTGAGCGCGATGGCGGTGAGCTCGTCCCGGTTCAGCGGCCATTCGGGGCGCACCCGCTTGACCACCCCGTGCGCGGTGCCGAGGGCGAGCACTGCATCGAGGGGCACGAGGGCCACGAGCGACTCGCCCTTGGCCAGCGGCACGAGGTCCTTCGCGGGGCGGGCCGCCGTCAACGCGGGCGCGGGGGAGGACTCCTCCGCCGCGGGCAGCTCGACGGCCTGCAGGCGCAGCACGCGGCCGGTGCTCGTCAGTGCGCCGACCTCGCCGCGCGCCGTCGTCGGCACCACGGAGACGAACGCGTCGTGCTTGCGCCGCCGGCCCTGCGGGGCCAGGGGGGTGCGGTCCACGGTGCGCAGCAGCCGCCCGGTGGTGGTGAGCAGGGCCCAGCAGGCCGTGTCCGGGATCATCAGCTCGCCGCCGTCCGACGGGCCGGTCCCCGCGGGCAGGGCCGGCTCGCCGGGGGCGGAGACCACGGAGGCGGCCGCGTCCGCGGTCACCAGCTCGGTGCGGCGGTCGTCGCCGAACTCGTCGGCCACGGCCTGCAGCTCGGCGGAGACCACCTCGCGCAGCCGGGCGTCGGAGGCGAGGATCGCCTCGAGCTCAGCGATCGCGGCCGCGAGCTCGTCGCGCTCGGCCTCGAGCTCGATGCGCGAGAACTTCGTGAGCTGGCGCAGGCGCAGCTCGAGGATGTGCTCGGCCTGGACCTGGGAGAGGTCGAAGACCTGCATGAGGCGGGTGCGGGCCGCGGCGGTGTCGTCCGAGGAGCGGATGATCTCGATGACCTCGTCGATGTCCACGAGGGCCAGCAGCAGGCCCTCCACCAGGTGCAGGCGGTCCCGGCGCTCACCCAGCCGGTGCACGGTGCGCCGGCGGACCACGTCCATGCGGTGGTCCACGTACACCTGCAGCAGCTCGCGCAGCCCCAGGGTGCGGGGCCGGCCGTCCACGAGGGCCACGTTGTTGATGCCGAAGGACTCCTCCATGGGCGTGTGCCTGTACAGCGCCGCGAGGACGGCCTGAGCGTTGAAGCCGGACTTGAGCTCCACCACCAGGCGCAGCCCGTGCTTGCGGTCCGTGAGGTCCACGACGTCGGAGATGCCCTGCAGGCGGCCGCCGCGGACGCCGTCCTTGATCTTCTCGATCACCTTCTCCGGGCCCACCGCGTACGGCAGCTCGGTGACCACGATCCCCGTGCGCCGGCTCGAGACCTGCTCGATGCTCGCCGTGGCCCGCATGCGGAAGGTGCCGCGGCCGGTGGCGTAGGCGTCCCGGATCCCGTCCAGCCCCACGATCCGTCCGCCCGAGGGCAGGTCGGGCCCGGGCACGTGGGCCATGAGCGCCTCGAGGTCCGCGTCCGGATGCGCCAGCAGGTGCCGTGCCGCCGCGACCACCTCGCGCAGGTTGTGCGGCGCCATGTTCGTGGCCATGCCGACGGCGATGCCCGCCGCGCCGTTGACCAGCAGGTTGGGGTAGGCGGCCGGCAGCACGGCCGGCTGCTGGAACTGGTTGTCGTAGTTGGGGACGAAGTCGACCGTGTCCTCGTCCAGGTCCGCCGTCAGGGCGAGGGCCGCCGGGGCCATGCGGGCCTCGGTGTAGCGCGGCGCCGCGGGACCGTCGTCGAGGGAGCCGAAGTTGCCGTGGCCGTCCACCACCGGCAGGCGCAGCGAGAACGGCTGCGCCAGACGCACCATGGCGTCGTAGATCGCCGCGTCCCCGTGGGGATGCAGCTTGCCCATGACCTCGCCGACCACGCGGGCGGACTTCACGTGCCCGCGGTCCGGGCGCAGGCCCATCTGGGACATCATGAACAGGATGCGCCGCTGCACCGGCTTGAGCCCGTCCCGCGCGTCCGGCAGGGCGCGCGAGTAGATCACGGAGTAGGCGTACTCCAGGAACGAGGCCTCCATCTCCTGGGAGACGTCGACGTCGACGATGTTCTCCTGCTCCACGGGGAGGGGGGCCGGGGCGTCGGCCTCGGCGGTGCGGGAGCGGCTCGATCGGGTGGTCATGGTGTGCGGGGGATCCTCACGGGGTCGGTTTGTGTCTACGCTGAATCCTATGGCTGAGCCCGACACCGAGACCGCGTATCCGAGCCAGTGGGAGGCCGACGTCGTCCTCCGCGACGGCGCCACCGCGCGCCTGCGCCCCATCCGCGAGGACGACGTCGACGGCCTGCGCGCCCTGCACGCCGGCCAGTCCGAGTCCTCCATCTACCTGCGCTACTTCACGTTCAAGTCCGAGCTGTCCGCCAAGGAGCTCGAGCGCTTCACGCACGTGGACCACCGGGACCGCGTCGCCCTCGTGATCGAGCGCGGCGGGCGCATCCTCGGCGTCGGCCGCTACGACCGATACGGGGACTCCGACGCCGCCGAGGTCGCCTTCAACATCTCGGACGCCACCCAGGGCCAGGGGCTCGGGTCCATCCTCATGGAGCACCTCTCGGTCGCTGCCCGGGAGAACGGCATCCGCCGTTTCACCGCCGAGGTGCTGCCGGAGAACCGCAAGATGCTCTCCGTGTTCCAGGACTCCGGCTTCGAGGTGACGCGCCACTTCGAGGACGGGGTGGTGGCCGTCGAGTTCCCCATCGACCCCACCGCGCGCTGGCGTGCCGTGGTCGAGTCCCGCGAGCACCGCGCGGAGGCCCGCTCGGTGGCCGAGCTCGTCGAGCCCGAGTCGGTGGCCGTGGTCGGCGCCTCCCGCCATGCGGACGCCGTCGGCTCCATCGTGCTGCGCCACATCCTCGAGGCCGGCTTCACCGGCCGCGTGCACGCCGTGAACCGCGCCGCCGAGGACGTCCAGGGGCTCACGGCCCACGCCTCGCTCAAGGACATCGGCGAGCCCGTGGACCTCGTCGTCGTGGCCGTGCCCGTGGCCGAGGTCGACGCCGTCGTCGCCGAGGCCGCCGAGGCCGGCGCCCAGGGCCTGCTCGTGCTGACCTCCGGGTACGCCGACGCCGGCGAGTCCGGCCTGCTCGCCCAGCGCCGGCTCGTGGCCCGCGCCCGCGCCCGCGGCATGCGCGTGATCGGCCCGGCCTCCGCGGGACTCGTCCGCACCGCCCCCGAGGTCCGCCTCAACGCCTCGCCGTCCCCGGGCCTGGCCTCCCGCGGACCCGTCGGCCTGTTCAGCCAGTCCGGCGCCGTCGGCGCGATGATCACCGCCGGCATGAAGCGCCGCGGCGTGGGCATGTCCACCTCGCTCTCCGCCGGCAACCGCGCCGACGTCTCCGGCAACGACGCCATGCAGTTCTTCGAGGACGACCCCCACACCGCCGCCGTCGGCGTCTACCTGGAGTCCTTCGGCAACCCCCGCAAGTTCACCCGCATCGCGCGGCGCCTGTCCCGGACCAAGCCCGTCGTCGTCGTCCGCTCCGACGTCACCGGGCGCGCCCTCCCGCCCGGCCACGAGACCCGCACCACCCAGGCCCCCGAGGGCGCCGTCGACTCCCTCCTCGACCAGACCGGCGTCCTCGAGGCCGCGACCCACGAGGACATGCTCGACCTCCTCATGGCCGTCGCCACCCAGCCCCTGCCCGCCGGACGCCGCGTCGCCGTCGTCGCGGACTCCCTCGCCCTGGACCGACTCACCCGCGACGCCGCCGCCCTCGCCGGCCTCGACGTCGTCGCCACCCACGGCCTCGGCGACAGCGAGCAGGGCGTCGCCCCGCCCGCCGAGCAGCTCGTCGCGACCGTGGAGGCCGCGCTCGCGGCCGGGGACGGCGACGCCGTCGTCGTGGTGGGCCGCCTCGGCCTGCACCAGGACGAGGACGCGGCGCACGAGGTCGCCCAGGCGCTCGCCCGGGTGGCCGAGGGCGCGACCGTGCCCGTGCTAGGGTGTCTCACGGACGTCGTCTCCGCGCGCTACGGGGGCGCCCGCGTCGGAGGGGCCGCCGCCCCTGCCGCCGACGCCGAGCCCGGCGCACTCCAGCCGGGACTCCCGCTGTACCCCTCGCCGCGCAAGGCCATGACCGTGCTCGGCCGGCTCTGCGACTACGTCGCCTGGCGCCGCGAGGACGCCGGCGAGCCCATCGAGCTGACCGACGTGGACGTCCGCGCCGCGGAGGCGCTCGTCGACCGCGCCCTCGAGCGCGCCCAGGGCACCGAGCTGATCCGCCTCACCGGGGCGGAGACCGAGGAGCTGCTGCGGATCTACGGCATCGGGGTGCTGCGCTCGCGGCGGTTCACCACGCCCGACGAGGCCGTCGCGGCCGCGGAGGAGCTGGGCTTCCCCGTGGCCGTCAAGGCCGTCGACCCGTACCTCCGCCACCGGCTCGACCTCGGCGGCGTGCGCCTGAACCTGGAGGACGCCGAGTCCCTGCGCCAGAACGTGCGCCAGATGCGGGCGGTGCTGGCCCCGTTCGGCGTCACGGAGCTCGAGGTGCAGTCCATGGCGCCCTCCGGCCAGCCCTGCATGGTGACCGCGCTGGAGGACCCCCTCCTGGGCCCGGTGGTCTCCTTCGGCATGGCCGGCGACGCCACGGACCTGCTGGGGGACTGGGTGCACCGCGTGCCCCCGCTGACCGACCAAGACGTCCGGCGCATGGTCCGGTCCCCCCGCGCGGCCGTGAAGCTCGACGGGGTCGGGGGAGTGCCCGCCGTGGACCTGGACGCGCTGGAGGATCTGCTCGCCCGCGTGAGCTGCCTGAAGGACGACCTCCCCGCCGTGGCCCGGCTGCGCTTCGCGCCGGTCCTCGCCGCGCCGACCGGCACCACGGTGCTCTCCGCCGAGGTGGACGTCGCCAACGCCGCCGGCCGCACCGACTCGGCCCGCCGCGCGCTGCGCGCCAGCTGACGGGGTCACCGGTGCAGGAGCGGCGGGGCGGCTGTGCCCGCCGCCCCGCCGCGCGTCGGCGCCGCCTAGCATGGAGGGCATGACCCCGCTGCGCTGGAACAACCACGACGACTCCGCCTCGGACGGCCGCCGCCCGGCCGGGGAGGTCCGCCGCACCCGGCAGACCGTCGACGCCACCGGCACGCTCGAGCAGGCGCTGGCCCGGGCGGGGTACTACCCGGAGCTGGTCTCCCACGCCGTGGCCCTGGAGCTGGAGGGGCGCACGGTCCACGCCCACCTCGTGCACGTGGACACGCACTTCGACTACGAGGAGATCCACCGGCACATCACCGTCCTGGTGGTCGCGGACGACGTCATGCTCGCCGTGCACCTCGACGACCACGCCGCGGACCCGGCCGGGCACTCGGTGCTGGCGCAGGTGGCCACGGAGATGGTGCCCCTGCGCGCCATCGAGTCGGTGCTCATCACCACCGGCCACGCGACTCCGGAGCGCTACCGCCCCACCGATCCGGTGGCCGAGGTGACCCTCGGAGTGCAGTGGGCGGGCGGCCAGCGCCTGGACCTGCAGCCGGCGGGCTGCGCGGACCCGCAGTGCGACGCCGACCACGGCTACACGGGCACCAGCGTGCGCGAGGACCTCGTGATCCGCGTCGCCGCCGACGCCGAGGGGCAGGGCGCGGTGGACGCCGCCCTGGCCTTCGCGCGGACCCTCCGCCGCGTGCACCTGGCGGCGGTCGCGTGACCGGCCCGGACGCCGCCGCTCCTGCCGGCCCGGGGCTTCCCCCCGGGCCCGTCCCGCCCGAGCGCGCGCTGCGCTCCGTGCTGACCTCCTCCGCGGCGGCCCTCGGCGTGCCCGGCTGCGCGAACGCGCTGGGCGTGCCGGTGACGCGGCGCGTCGTCGTCGCGCTCGTGGACGGGCTCGGCCGGGGCGTCCTGAAGCGCTTCAGCGGCCACGCCCCGACCCTGCGGGCGGCCATGGCCGACGGCGGTCGGGTGCTCACGGCCGCCACCCCGACCACCACGGCGGCCTCGCTGACAAGCCTGGGCACCGGACTCGACGTGGGGGAGCACGGCGTCGCCGGCTACGACGTCCTCGACCCGGACCGGGGGGTGGTCGTCAACATGCTCGGCGGCTGGGACGAGGCCACGGACCCGCTGGCCTGGCAGCCGCACCCCACGGTGTTCGAGCGGGCCGTGGAGGCCGGCGTCGACGCCGTCACCGTCTCGCTGCCCGAGTTCGAGCACTCCGCGCTGACCCGCGCAGGGCTGCGCGGCGGCCGGTTCGTCGGCGGGCGCGGCCTCCTCGCCCGGGCCGGTCACGCGGAGCGGGTGCTGGCGGACGCCCGCGTGCCCACGCTCGTCTACTTCTACGTCAACGAGCTGGACAAGGCCGGCCACCGCGACGGCGTCGGCTCCCGCTCCTGGCTCCACGCCCTGGAGGAGGTGGACGCCGCCCTCCGCCGCCTCGTGTCGCGCGTCCCCGCGGGGACCGTGGTGCTCGCCACGGGCGACCACGGCATGGTGGACGTCGCGGAGTCCCGACGCGTGGACTACGCGGCCCTCGGCGACGACGGCGCGCCGGTCAGGCCGGGGCTGCTCGCGGGGGTGGCCCACACGGCGGGCGAACCGCGCCTGGTGCAGCTGCACTTCGCCCCGACGGCGACCCCCGCGGAGCGCGAGGGGACCCGCCGGGCATGGGAGGACGCCTACGGGGACCAGGCCTGGATCCTCACCCGTGACGAGGCCGTGGCCGCGGGGTGGTTCGGCGAGCGCGTCGCGGAACGCGTCCTGCCGCGCATCGGCGACCTGCTCGTGGCGTGCCACGGGGAGCTCGCGCTCTACGATGGGCGCCGCGTGAGCCCACGCGCGTTCGCGATGGTCGGGCAGCACGGGTCGCCGACCCGCGCCGAGCGCGAGGTGCCGCTGCTCACCTGGCGGCGCTGAGGCGCCCCTGCCGCGGGCCGCGCACGGGCTCCGGCGTCAGTCGCTCTTCTTGCCGAAGACGATGTCGTCCCAGCTGGGCACCGAGGCGCGCCGCGCGGCGGAGCGCGCCCGGGGCCGCGGCGTCGGCATGGCGGGGCGCTCCCGACGCGCGGTGCGCGCCGGCTCCTCCTCCTGCGGGGCGGCCACCGGCGCATCGGACGGCTCGGCGTCGGCCTGCATGGTTCCGGCCTGCCCGGTTTCGGTCCGATCGGCACCGGAAGGCCCGGCAACGGTCTTCCCGGCGTCGGTCTTCCCTGGGGCCTGCGGCGTCACGGCGTCCTCGCGGCCGGCGGCGTCGACCGCCGGGGCCGCCTCGGCGGCGGGGGAGTCGGCCTCGACGGGCGGGCGGCCGTCCGCGCCGTCCTTCGCGACCTCCTCCCGGAGCGAGGGCAGGCCACGCAGCAGGCGGGCCGCCCGGCCGGGGGCGGCGGGCTCGGTCTCGGCCTGCTCCGTGTGGTCGGCCTCGGCGCCGTCCTGGCGGGCCTCGCGCTCGGCCACGCCGCGGGCGATCAGGTGGGCGAGGGCGTCGTCGGACTCCGCGTCCTGACCGACCCGCCGGCCACGCCGGGCCCGCAGGATCTCGAGCAGGTCGGCGTCGACCCCGGCCGAGGACGGGCTCGCCCCCAGCGGAGTCACGGCCGCGGGGGCGTCGCCGCCCGAGGCCTCCTCACCGCCGCCCTGCTGCGGCGCGGCAGCATCGTCCTCCCGTGTCAGGGGCTCCTCTGCGGTGAACACGTCCCACGCCTCGGCGTCGGAGAGGATCCGCGCCCAGGCGTTCTCCGGGTCCAGCCGACCACCGGCCGGGCGGAACGACCAGCGGGCCGGCGGCTCCTCGGCCGTCAGCGCCCGACCCCGCGGGGGCAGGGGGAACCGGGCGACCACGGTCCATGCGACGCCGCCGCTCTCACGCCAGGCGTCCCACTCCAGGCTCGCCGGGTCCGTGCCGAGCTCGCGCACTCGGTGCTCGGCGAGCGCGCCCAGGGTGGTGGGACCGCCGTCGGCGACGGTGCCGGAGTAGAGGTCCGGGCCGCCGACCCACACCTGGACGGCGCGCGCCTGCTGGGCGATGTAGCCGCGCTCGGCGAGCACCGGGTACCCGTAGGTGCGGACCCGGGAGAACGCGTTCCCGGACTCGCGGGCGACCTGCTCGACGGATGCGCCCGCGCGGATGCGGGCCTGGATGTCACGGGGGCTCAGGGGCTGGGCCTCGGCGGTGGCCGCCGCGCGCACGTCCGCCTGCTCGGCCACCGCCGTCACGGGAGCCGCCGGCTCCTGGGCAGGGGACGGCGCCGGTCGCGGGACCTCCGGGGCGGGGGCCTCCGCGGACGGCTCGTCGGCCTGGGCGGGGGAGGCGGGCGCGGCACCGTCCGCGGGCTCGGCGGCGGGGACCGCGTCCGGGCGGGCCACGTCGTCGAGGGCGAGGCGGCGCAGGAACGGGGTGCGCTCGAGCGTGTGCTCGGTCCCGTCCGGGGCCGCCAGACGGAGGGCGTGCCCGTCCTCGGTGGTGCCGGTCAGTCGGAGCTCGGCCATGGAGGCGGTCCCTTCCGTGTCGTCGAGCCGGGGCGGGGGCGCCGCCCGGGCAGGGTTTCTCCGATCCTAACGGCCGGGGAGGCCCCCGCGGCGGGACCTGCGCCCGGGCGGTCCAGTCCGCCGGGAGCGGAGCATTTTGCTCCGCGCCCCTCATGGTGCACAATCTACGCGCAACGGCGCTGGACGGGCCCTCCGCGATCTCCGCGGCGCCCGCCGACGGCGCCCCCCGACACCGGTCCCGGTGCCGTCCCACCACCAGCGGAGCGTGAGATCCCCATGGCCACCGACTACGACGCACCTCGCAAGAACGAGGAAGAGCTGAGCCAGAACTCCATCGAGGAGCTCAAGGCCCGGCGCACCGACACCCAGTCGGCCGTGGTGGACGAGGACGAGACGGAGGCCGCGGAGGGCTTCGAGCTCCCCGGCGCCGACCTCTCCGGCGAGGAGCTGATGGTCCGCGTGCTCCCCGCGCAGTCGGACGAGTTCACCTGTGCCTCCTGCTTCCTGGTGCGCCACCGGTCGCAGGCCGCGCGCGAGGAGGGCGGCCTCGTCTACTGCACCGACTGCGAGGGCTGACCCACCGCCACGACGACGCCCCCGACCCTCCAGGAGAGGGTCGGGGGCGTCGTCGTGTGCGGCGGTCCGGGGAGGAGCGGCGCTCAGCCCTCCCCGGCCATGCGCCCGCCGAGGGCGGCCACCAGGTCCTCCGGGTGACGGGTGCTGGCGAGCCAGTAGGGGGTGGCGTCCCGCTCGTCCTCGATCTGGATGCGGACCACAGGCGAGATCCAGCCGCGCACGCACACGTACGCCAGGCCGTGCAGCAGGGGGCCGCGCTGTGCCCGGGCGGCCTCGCCGCGGTGCCCGGTGACGGCGCCGAGGTGACGGCGCTCGATCTGCGCGCGGCCCACCTGGAGGGTGCGCTCGCGCACCACGATCCGCGGCGTGGAGGCCAGGAGGACGACGGCCTCGACGACGAAGAACACCGCGGCCGCCAGGAAGCCGGCCCAGAGGGCCACCGGGGCGAGCACGAAGATGCACAGTCCGGCGAGCAGCAGGGCCACGAGCCACACGCCCACGGACGGGCTCAGCCGCTCCTCGTACTGCACCGGGTCGGCGCTCGCGGCGACGGTGCGGGGGGCGTGGTGGTCGGGGGTCGCGGAGGCGTCCTGCATGTCCTCCAGCTTCCCACATCCGTCCGGGCGGTAGAGTCGGGCCTCGTGAACGGACCCCGCGAGATCGACGTCCCCCTGCGCGCCCTGGACCCGCAGCTGCCGCCGCCGGAGTACGCCCGGCCCGACGACGCCGGGGCGGACCTGCGCGCCGCGGAGGACGTCACGCTGGCCCCCGGCGAGCGCGCCCTGGTGCCCACCGGCGTCGCGCTGGCCATCCCCGCCGGGTTCGCCGGCTTCGTCCACCCCCGCTCCGGGCTGGCCGTGCGCCACGGCCTGAGCGTGGTGAACGCCCCCGGGACCATCGACGCCGGCTACCGCGGCGAGATCAAGGTCCCGCTCATCAACCTCGATCCGACCGAGCCCGTCGTGCTGCGCCGCGGCGATCGGATCGCCCAGCTGGTGGTGCAGCCCGTGGTGCAGGCCCGCTTCATGGCCGTGGACCGGCTCGCGGACTCCGAGCGCGGCGAGGCCGGGTTCGGCTCCACGGGCGGGTTCACCCCGGCCGCCCACGACGACGCCCCCGGGAGGACGGCATGATCTTCGGACGCAACCGCAACGTGCGCCACGAGCAGGTGGCCGTGCCCGAGCAGCTCAAGGACGAGCGTGACCGGCTGGTCGAGGCCCGCCCCGCCCCGGCCGCCGAGGGAGACCGCGGCCCCTTCGACGTCGAGGCGGCCCCGTCCGGTCGGCCCTCCGTCGACCTGGGAGCGCTGCGCGTTCCCGCCGTCCAGGGCATGCAGCTCCGCCTGGACGTCGAGGACGCCACCCAGCGGATCGTCGCGGTCACCGTGACCCTGGAGCGCTCCGCCCTGCAGATCCAGGCGTTCTCCGCGCCCCGCGCCGCGGGTGTCTGGGACGACCTGCGCGCGGAGATCAAGGAGGCGCTGGTGGGCACCCCCGGGGCCCAGGTGCAGGAGCAGTCGGGCGGGTTCGGCCCGGAGGTGCTGACGCGCATCCCCGCCACCCTGCCCGACGGCTCCCCGGGCTGGAACGTCGCCCGCTTCGTGGGGGTCGACGGACCCCGCTGGTTCGTGCGCGGCGTGTTCCACGGCGAGGCCGCGTACCTCCCGGACGCCGCCCGCGCCCTCGAGGACGTCTTCGCCGGCGTCGTCGTGGTCCGGGGTGACGCGCCGCTGCCCCCGCGCGAGCTGCTCCCGCTGCGCCCGCCGGCCGACGCCCAGCCCGTGCGGCGGCGTCCGCGCCCGCATGCGGGCGGCGAGCCCGACGTCCACGCCCGCCGGCCCGACGACGCGCCGGAGACCGGCGCCGAGACCCTCCCCGAGCGCGGCCCGGAGATCACGGAGATCCGGTGAGGCGCGCCCGATGAGCCCCCGCAGGACGCCCGCCCCCGCGGGGGAGCGCCCGGCCGGGGAGCGGGTGGGCGTCGTGGTCGCAGTGACGTTCCCTGGGGCCGACGACGCCACCGTCTTCCGCGCCGCCCTGGCCGATGACCTGCCCGCGCCGGGCCGGCCTGAGCCGCAGGAGGTCCTGCACCTCGTGTGGCACGGTCGCCACCGGGTGGCCGGGGTCATGCCCGGCGCCTGGATGCGGGTCCTCGGGCACCCGGTGGCCGTGGCCGGCGAGCCGACCCTGTTCAACCCCGAGTTCCACCTGATCGACGACGAAGGCGGCCCCGCATGAGCGCCCACCCCCGGCCGGACCACGGCCCCGACGCCGCACCCTCCGCCGCGGAGGGGCTGCAGGCGCTCGGCGCGCGGACCCGCGTGGACGAGGACGGCCGGATCGACGCGCTGGCCACCGTCGGCGGCGTCCGGGGCATCGTCGAGGCGTCCCTGCCCACCCTCGTGTTCCTCGTCGTCTTCCTGCTCGCCGGCCAGGTCTGGACCGCCGGCGCGGCCGCCCTCGGCGTCGCCGCGGTCATGACCGCGGCGCGTCTCGCCCAGCGCCAGTCCGCCGCCCAGGCGCTCGCCGGGCTCCTTGTCGTCGGCGTGTCCGTGGTGCTGGCCCTGACGCGCGGCGAGGCGCGGGACTTCTACCTGTGGGGCTTCGTCACGAACATCGCCTACGGGCTGGCCCTGCCCCTGTCCGCCGCGTTGGGCTGGCCGCTGGCTGGCCTGCTGTTCGGGATGGTGCGCGGCGAGGGTCTGCACTGGCGTGCGGACCCCGCCCGCCGCAGGGCCTACGGGATCGCCACGCTGATCGTGGCCGCCGTGTCATGGCTCCGCCTGGCCGTGCAGGCACCGCTCTACCTGGCGGACGCGGCCACGGCCCTGGGCGTCGCCCGCGTGGTCATGGGACTGCCCCTCTACGCGCTCGGGCTCTGGCTCGCCTGGTCGGTGAGCACGCCCCGTCCCGGCGCCCCGCCGCTCCGGCGGGACCCCGCCGCGGGCTAGCCCACCAGGAGGCGGCGCAGGGCGCCCTCGGCCTCCGCGTCGGCCAGGAAGAACAGCTCGTCGGACTCCTCGAGGACCTCGTCCGGCGTCGACGAGCGCGGAGCGCCGTCGCGGACGATCGCCACCAGGGGGGCCGCCGCGGGCCAGGACACGGTGCCGACGCGGCGTCCGCGCAGCCAGTGGCCGCTCGGGATCCGGAACTCCGTCAGGGCGGCGCCCCCGGCCTCCAGGCGCAGCAGGCGCACGAGGTCGCCCGACTCGACGGCCTCCTCCACGAGCGCCGTCATGATGGACGGCGTGGACACGGCGACGTCCACGCCCCAGGACTCGTCGAACAGCCAGTCGTTCAAGGGGTTGTTCACCCGCGCCACCGTGCGCCCCACGCCGAACTCGCTGCGGGCGAGCAGGGAGGCCACCAGGTTCGCGCGGTCGTCACCCGTGGCGGCCACCAGCACGTCCGCGCCGAGCGCCCCCGCCCGGCGCAGCACGCCGAGGTCCGTGGCGTCCCCGAGGACGGTGCGGGCCCCGGCCAGGTCGGAGCGGGCGGCGGCGTCCGCACGCGACTCCACGACGGACACCTCGTGCCCATGCGCGTGCAGCTCCCTGGCGATCGACGACCCCACCGCTCCGGCTCCCGCGATCACGACCCTCATGCGTCCTCCTCCTGGTCCTCGTCCTCGCCCGCCCGCACGTCGCCGGCCTCGCCCTGCAGGGCCGCCTCCACGCGGTCACGACGGGCGGCGGGGTACGCCACGTGGAGCACGTCGCCCTCCTGGAGCACGCCGTCCGGGGAGGGCAGCACGCCCTCGCCGTAGCGGGTCAGGTAGGCGATCCGCGCGCCGACGGCGGCCTCCACGGCGTGCAGGGGACTGCCCCACCACGAGCGGTGGGGCATGTAGTCCCCCATGGCCAGCCGCCCGGAGGCGTCCCGGCGGGACAGCTCGGCGGTGCCGGCCGGGAGCAGCCGGTGCAGGACCTGGTCCGCGGTCCACTCGACGGAGGCGACCGTGGGGATGCCCAGGCGCTGGAACACCCGGGCCCGCTGGGCGTCGTAGATCCGCGCGACGACGTGCTGCACACCGAAGGTCTCCCGCGCCACGCGGGCGGCGATGACGTTGGTGGTGTCCTCCGTCGTCACGGCGGCCAGACCCTGCGCCTGTTCGATGCCGGCCCGCCGCAGCGCGTCGCGGTCGAAGCCGATGCCGGCGACGACCGTCCCGCCGAAGTCCGGGCCGAGGCCGGCGGTCAGCTCCGGAGAGCGCTCGATCACCGCCACGGAGTGGCCGGCGGTGTCCAGCGCCCCGGCCAAGCGGGTGCCGACGCGCCCGGCGCCGACGATCACGTAGTGCGCCACGGCGCTCCCTTCCACGGCGCGTCGGGTGCGCCGTCGTCCGCCCCATCCTCCCATCCGCGCGCCCCCCGGGCGGTACCGTGGAGCGGTGAGCACGCCCCCCTCGACCCTGCGCCGCCTGCTGCTCGGCCGTCCGGTGGCCTCGGGCGCCCGGCCCGCGCCCCGCCGGGGGCGCTGGCTCGCCCTGCCGGCCACCGCGTCCAACGCCCTGTCCTCGCTGGCCTACGCGCCGGACGAGGTCATCCTGACCCTCGTCGCCTCGGGGACCGGGGCGCTCGCGCTGGGGCCGCTGGTGGGGTGGGCCGTCGTCGCCGTGATGGTGCTGATCGTGCTGGCGTTCCGCGCGGCCGTGGTGGCCGTGCCCCGGGGCGGCATCTACCGCATGGCCCGCACCAAGCTCGGTCCGCGCTCCGGCGTGGTGGCCGCCGCGGCGCTCCTGCTCGACTTCGTCTTCACCGCCGCCGTGTCGGTCGCCGCGTTCGCCCACCACGCGTCGGCCCTCGTGCCCGCCCTGCGCGGCCACGTCGGGATCGTCTCGGCGGTCGCCCTGGTCCTGGTGCTGGTCTCCGCACTGCGCGGCGAGCGCGGCAGCGGGGCGCTCGTCACGGTCCTCGTGGCCGCGTTCGTGGGGCTGCTGGGCACCCTCGTGGCGGTGGGCCTGTGGCAGTCGGGCCAGGGGACGCTCGCTGCCGCGCCGAGCGCGGGGCTGCACGTCGACGGCGCCGGACTCGGCCCCGTGGGGGACGCCGCGACGGCCCTCCTGGCCCTGCGGGCGTTCAGCGCCGGGTCCGTGCTGCTCTCGGGCGTGGAGGTCCCCCTCTCGGCGACGGACCGCATGGCACGGCCCGCGGTCCGCACGGCCCGGTGGGTGCTCACCGTGCTGGCCGTCGTCGTGGGCACGCTCACCGTGGGCGTCATGCATCTGGCCCAGCGCACGGGCGTGGTCGTGGCCCTGCACCCGGACCGGCTGCGCACCGCGGACGGGGCGCCGTTGGCCCCGGACACGGCCCCGGCACCGGTGGTGGCGCAGCTCGCCGAGACGGTCTTCGGCGCGGGCTCGCCGGGCGCGGTCGCCACGGTCGCGGTGACCAGCCTGCTGTTGCTCGTGGCCGCCCGCGGCGCGTTCCGCTCCTTCCCGACGCTGACCGCCCGGCTGGCGGAGGACGGCTGGCTGCCGCGCCAGCTGCGCGTGCGGGGCGACCGCATGGTTCACACCGGCGGCACCTTGGCCCTGGCGACGGCGACGCTCCTGCTCCTCGTCCTGTTCCGGGGGCGCACCGCGCTCCTGGTGCAGCTCTACGTCATCGGCGTCCTGCTCGCCTTCGCGCTCGCGCTCGTCGGGATGCTCCGGCTGTGGCGGCTCAAGCTCGCCCACACCCCGGGCGCCCGGGCGCGTGCCTCCGTGCGGGTGAAGCTCGTGGTCACCGCGGTGGGCCTCGGGGCGACCGCGCTGGCCGGCGTCGTGGTGCTCGTGACCCGCTTCGCGCAGGGCGCCTGGGTGGCGCTCCTGGCGATCGGGGTGAGCGCCGTGGTCATGGGCCGGATCCGCCGCCACTACCGGGCGGTGGAGGCCGAGCTCGCCCCCGACCCCCAGGACGACGCGCGGGCCCTGCCCTCGCGGGTGCACGCGGTCGTGGTCGTGAGCACCCTGAACCGGCCCGCCCTGCGGGCCCTGGCCTACGCGCGGGCGACGCGGCCGGCCACGCTGGAGGCCGTCGTCGTGGACGCGGACCGGCGGCAGACCGAGCGCGTGGTGGAGGACTTCGCCCGCGCGGGACTGCCCGTGCCGCTCACGGTGATCGCCGCCCCCTACCGGGACACGGTGGTGCCGCTGGTGCGCCACGTGCGGGGCCGGCGGCTGCGGTCGCCGCGTGACCTGACCATGGTCTTCATCCCCGAGCACGTGGTCCGCGGGGGATGGCGGCGGCTGCTGCACAACCGCACGGCCTCGCGCCAGAAGGCCCGCCTCCAGCGTGAGGCCGGCGTGATGGTGGGCTCGGTGCCGTGGCAGATCCGGGAGGGTGACCCGCACCGGCCCGTCGAGGGCGGGATCGTGGCCTGCGCCGCACCCGGGGACGTCCCCGAAGGCGTGGAGTCGTCCTGACGTGGGCCGGATAGACTGGATCCGGCCGACGCCCGGGCGCAATGCCTGAGGCGCGCCGAGATGCGAGAGGGAGTCAGGATGACCGCCATGGACACCAGCACGGAGGTCGTCGCGCCGGGCGGCGTGATCGAGGTCGAGGCCGGCGCGATGGCCCACGGCGGCCACTGCGTGGCGCGCCATGAGGGGCGCGTCGTGTTCGTGCGGCACGCCATCCCCGGCGAGATCGTCCGGGTCGCCCTGACCGAGGCCGAGCCGGGCGCCCGCTTCTGGCGCGGGGACGTCGTCGAGGTGGTCCGCCCCTCCGAGTTCCGCCGGATCCACCAGTGGAAGCTCGCGGACTCCCTCCGCGCGCACGCCTCCGGGCGCCTGCCCGTCGGCGGAGCCGAGTACGGCCACATCGTGGTGCACCACCAGCGCCGTCTCAAGGCCCAGGTCTTCCGGGACACCGTGGCCCGCATCGCCGGTGTCACGATCGAGCCGGAGGCCCTCCATGCGGGCCACGAGGACGAGCCCACCGGCCAGCACTGGCGCACCCGCACGGCGTTCGCGGTGACGCCGCAGGGTCGGATCGCCATGCACGCCCATCGCTCGGCCGTGCTGCTGCCCGTGCGGAACATGCCGCTGGGCGTCCACGCCCTGGACGCGCTGGCCCTGTGGGACTGGGACTTCACGGGCGCGGCCCGCGTGGACGTCGCCACCCCCGCGGACGGCACCCAGCCGCTGGTGCTGGCCACCCCGACCCCGCAGACCCTCGCGGACGAGGCCCGCCTGGGCAAGCTGCGCACCCGCATCCGCCAGGCCGCCAACGCGTGCCCCGTGGACGTCTCCACCGGCTTCGCGGTCCCGGGTCCCAAGAAGTTCTCGCCCACGGGCATCCAGCGCATCACCGGACGCACCTGGGTGCACGAGACCGTGTCCTCCGAGCGCGGCGGCGAGCGGACGTTCCGCGTCACCGGCGACGGCTTCTGGCAGGTCCACCAGCACGCGCCCGCCACTCTGGTGGACGCCGTGCTCGAGGACGTGGACCCGCAGCCGGGGGAGGTCATCGCGGATCTGTACGCGGGAGCCGGCCTCTTCAGTGCCTTCCTCTCCGACGCGGTCGGCGAGGAGGGCCGCGTGTACTCGGTGGAGGCCTCCCGGCAGGCCTCCAAGGACGCCCGCCGCAACCTGCTGTCCCTGCCCCAGGCGGGCGTGCTCAACGGTCCGACGGACAAGGTCCTCGGCTCGTGGATCAAGGAGCCGGAGCGGACCACCCGCGACGGCGGCCTGGACGGCGACCGTCTCGACGCGGTCGTCCTGGACCCGCCGCGCGCCGGCGCCGGCCGCCGCGCGATCGAGCGCATCCTGGCCCTGGCCCCGGGGCGCATCTGCTACGTCTCCTGCGACCCGGCCTCCTTCGCCCGCGACCTCGCCTGGCTCCGCGAGGGCGGCTACGAGGTGGAGCGCGCCCGGGTGTTCGACCTCTACCCGGACACCCACCACCTGGAGTCGGTGACCCTGCTGCGCCCTGCGGGCGAGGTCGAGCAGACGACCCTCTGAGGGAGGGAGCCCCCGGGGCGCGCCGCGGCCGGGCGCGCCACGGAGGACGCAAAGCGGCGTCGCCGTCCGCCTCGGGGGTAGGCTGGGGGAGCGCGGCCCTGTGTGACCGAGCTGACATCCGATCCCCGCGGGACGGATGTGGGCGAGGTGCGGAGGCCGACCCCCGTCGGACCAGCGCCCGGACATCCCGGGCGGGAATGAGGAGTCCCTCAGATGACCACTGTCGACAGCTTCGGCTCCAAGGGCGTCCTGGACGTCAACGGCTCCGAGTACGAGATCTTCCGCCTGAACGCGGTCGAGGGCGCCCAGAAGCTGCCCTACGCCCTGAAGGTGCTGCTGGAGAACCTGCTCCGCACCGAGGACGGCGCGAACGTCACCGCCGAGCAGATCAAGGCCCTCGCCTCGTGGGACCCCACCGCGGAGCCGGACACGGAGATCCAGTTCACGCCGGCGCGCGTGATCATGCAGGACTTCACCGGCGTGCCCTGCATCGTGGACCTCGCCACCATGCGTGAGGCCATCGCGGACCTGGGCGGCGACCCCTCCCGCGTGAACCCGCTGTCCCCGGCCGAGCTGGTCATCGACCACTCCGTGCAGATCGACTCCTTCGGCAACGACGCCGCCGTCGAGCGCAACATGGACATCGAGTACCAGCGCAACGGCGAGCGCTACAAGTTCCTGCGCTGGGGCCAGACCGCCTTCGACGACTTCAAGGTCGTCCCCCCGGGCATGGGCATCGTCCACCAGGTGAACATCGAGAACCTGGCCCGCGCCGTCATGGTCCGCGACGTCGACGGCGTCAAGCGCGCCTACCCGGACTCCTGCGTCGGCACCGACTCCCACACCACCATGGTCAACGGCCTGGGCGTGCTGGGCTGGGGCGTGGGCGGCATCGAGGCCGAGGCCGCGATGCTCGGCCAGCCCGTGTCCATGCTGATCCCGCGCGTCGTGGGCTTCAAGCTGACCGGCCAGATCCCGGCGGGCGCCACCGCCACCGACGTGGTGCTGACCATCACGGAGCAGCTGCGCGAGCACGGCGTCGTCGGCAAGTTCGTGGAGTTCTACGGCGAGGGCGTCGGCGCGGTGCCGCTGGCCAACCGCGCCACCATCGGCAACATGTCCCCGGAGTTCGGCTCCACCGCCGCCATGTTCCCGATCGACGACGTCACCCTGGACTACCTGCGCCTGACCGGCCGCTCCGAGGAGCAGGTCGCCCTCGTGGAGGCCTACACCAAGGAGCAGGGCCTCTGGCATGACCCGTCCGCCGAGGTGCAGTACTCCGAGTACCTCGAGCTGGACCTGTCCACCGTGGTGCCCTCCATCTCCGGTCCGAAGCGTCCCCAGGACCGCATCGTGCTGTCCGACTCGAAGGATCAGTTCCGCAAGGACCTGCACAACTACGCCACCCAGGACGAGGCCGGCGAGGGCCGCCCGTCCAAGCTGGTGGACGTGCACATGGAGGACGGCCGCGAGTTCCAGCTGGACCACGGCGCCGTGTCGATCGCCTCGATCACCTCGTGCACCAACACCTCCAACCCGTCCGTGATGATGGCCGCCGGCGTGCTCGCCCGCAACGCCGTCGCCAAGGGCCTCACCGCCAAGCCGTGGGTGAAGACCTCCGTGGCCCCGGGCTCGCGCGTCGTCACCGACTACTACGAGAAGTCCGGCCTCAACGCCTCGCTGGACGCCCTCGGCTTCAACGTCGTGGGCTACGGCTGCACCACCTGCATCGGCAACTCCGGTCCGCTGGAGTCCGAGATCTCTGAGGCCATCCAGGAGAACGACCTGTCCGTGACCGCGGTGCTCTCCGGCAACCGCAACTTCGAGGGCCGCATCAACCCGGACGTGAAGATGAACTACCTGGCGTCCCCGCCCCTGGTGGTCGCCTACGCCCTGGCCGGAACCATGGACTGCGACTTCGAGAACGAGGCCCTGGGCACGGACCAGGACGGCAACGACGTCTTCCTGAAGGACATCTGGCCGGACCCGGCCGAGGTCCAGCGGATCATCGACGAGTCCATCGACACGGAGATGTTCACCTCCCAGTACGGCACCATCTTCGACGGCGACGAGCGCTGGCAGTCCCTGGAGACCCCCACCGGCAAGACCTTCGAGTGGGACGAGGCCTCCACCTACGTCCGCAAGCCCCCGTACTTCGAGGGCATGCCGGCGCAGCCGGAGCCGGTCCAGGACATCGCGGGCGCCCGCGTGCTCCTGAAGCTGGGCGACTCCGTCACCACGGACCACATCTCCCCGGCGGGCTCCTTCAAGTCCGACACCCCGGCCGGCCAGTACCTGCTGGCCAACGGCGTCGAGCGCAAGGACTTCAACTCCTACGGCTCCCGCCGCGGCAACCACGAGGTGATGATCCGCGGCACGTTCGCCAACATCCGCATCAAGAACCAGCTGCTGGACGGCGTCGAGGGCGGCTTCACCCGCGACTTCACCCAGGACGGCGCCCCCCAGGCGTACGTCTACGACGCGGCCCAGAACTACGCCGCCGCGGGCACCCCGCTGGTCGTGCTGGGCGGCAAGGAGTACGGCACCGGCTCGTCCCGCGACTGGGCCGCCAAGGGCACCGCGCTCCTGGGCGTCAAGGCTGTCATCACCGAGTCCTTCGAGCGCATCCACCGCTCGAACCTCATCGGCATGGGCGTGCTGCCGCTGCAGTTCCCCGCCGGCGAGTCCGCCGACTCCCTGGGCCTGACGGGCACGGAGACCTTCGCGATCTCCGGCATCGCCGAGCTCAACGAGGGCCGCACCCCGAAGACCGTGAAGGTCACCGCCACCGCCGAGGACGGCAAGGTCACCGAGTTCGACGCCGTCGTGCGCATCGACACCCCCGGTGAGGCCGACTACTACCGCAACGGCGGCATCCTGCAGTACGTCCTGCGCCAGATCGCGGCCAAGGCCTGATCCGCGCGCGGACCCGGGCGGGCGCCCCGTGCGTCCGCCCGGCCCCCGACGCCGGCCCGCACCCTCCTCGCGAGGGTGCGGGCCGGCGTCGTCTCCCGGGTCCGCCGTCCCCCCTCCGCGGGCCCCGGGCGAGTACCCTGGGACGACCATGTCTGACACCTCCCGTGCCCCCCTCGGCGCCCCGCTGCTCCCCGGGATCCACTCCCCGGAGGACCTCGCGCTCCTGAGCGACGCCCAGCTGCGCGCCCTCGCCGCGGAGATCCGCGCCTTCCTCATCCAGCACGTCTCCCAGACGGGCGGCCACCTGGGCCCGAACCTCGGGGTCGTGGAGCTGACCCTCGCGATCCACCGGGTGTTCGACTCACCGCGGGACGCGGTGGTGTTCGACACCGGGCACCAGTCCTACGTGCACAAGCTCCTGACCGGCCGCCAGGACTTCTCCCGCCTGCGCCAGCAGGGCGGGCTCTCCGGATACGGGGACCGCGCCGAGTCCGAGCACGACGTCGTGGAGTCGTCCCACGCCTCGTCCTCGCTGTCCTGGGCGGACGGGATCAGCCGGGCCTGGAAGCAGACGGGCCAGGGGGACCGCACCGTCGTCGCGGTGATCGGCGACGGCGCCCTCACCGGCGGCATGGCCTGGGAGGCCGTCAACAACATTGCGGCGGACCGGGATCGCCGTGTGGTGATCGTGGTCAACGACAACGGCCGCTCCTACGCGCCCACCGTCGGCGGCATCGCCGACCACTTGGGCGGCCTGCGCCGCGGGGTGCTGGACAAGGTGCGCATGCACCACCGGTACGAGCAGACCCTGGACTACCTCAAGCGCCGCCTGCAGGAGGCCGGCACCGCGGGGGAGATGGTGTACCGGCCCCTCCACGCCGCCAAGAAGGGCCTCAAGGACCTCTGGGCGCCCCAGGGGCTGTTCGAGGACCTGGGCATGAAGTACATCGGCCCCGTGGACGGCCACGACGAGCACGCCCTCGAGGAGGCCCTCGAGGACGCCAAGGCCTACGGCGGCCCGGTGATCGTGCACGCGATGACGGAGAAGGGCCACGGGTACGGCCCGGCCACGTCCCACGAGGACGACATGTTCCACGCGATCGGGCGGATCGACCCGGAGACGGGCCGGCCGATCTCCTCGCCCACGGCACAGTCCTGGACCTCGGTGTTCGGGGAGGAGATCCTGGACATCGCGCGGGAGCGGCCGGACGTCGTCGCCATCACCGCGGCCATGCAGAACCCGGTGGGCCTGGGGCCGATGGCCGCGGAGTTCCCCGACCGGGTGTTCGACGTCGGCATCGCCGAGCAGCACGCGGTCACCTCCGCCGCGGGCATGGCCTTCGGCGGCCTGCACCCGGTCGTCGCGGTCTATGCGACGTTCCTCAACCGCGCGTTCGACCAGGTGCTCATGGACGTGGGCCTGCACCGGGCCGGGGTCACCTTCGTCCTGGACCGCGCCGGCGTGACCGGTCCCGACGGGCCGAGCCACCACGGCATGTGGGACCTCGCGCTGCTGCAGTCCGTGCCGGGGCTGCGCATCGCCGCCCCGCGCGACGCCGACACCCTCCGGGAGGAGCTGCGCGAGGCCGTCGCCGTCGACGACGCCCCCACCGTGCTCCGCTTCGCCAAGGGCTCCGTGGGGGAGCCCGTGCGCGCCCTGGAGCGGCTGTCCGACGGCACGGATGTGCTGGCCCGCCTCGGCGCGCCCACCGGGGCGGACGGCGCCGAGCGCGACGTGCTGATCGTCGCCGTCGGCTCCTTCGCCGAGCTCGGCCTGGACGTGGCACGGCGCCTCGGCCAGCACGGGATCACCGCGACGGTCGTGGACCCCCGCTGGGTGCTGCCCGTGGCGCGGTCCGTGATCGAGCTGGCCGGTCGCCACCGGATCGTCGTGTGCCTCGAGGACGGCGTGCGTGCCGGCGGCGTCGGCTCCCGGATCCGCCAGGAGATGCGCGCCGCCGGCGTGGACACCGCGCTGAACGAGGTCGGCCTGCCGGTGGAGTTCCTGGCGCACGCCACACGGGACCAGGTGCTCGAGCGCGTGGGCCTGACCGCCCAGCGCATCACCCAGGACACGGTCGCCCAGGTCCTGGGCGCCAAGGTGCCCTACGCCCGCGCCCTGCCCCGGGACGCGGAGCACCCCGAGGCGTCGGCCCACCCGGCCGGCGCCCCCACGACGTCGGCCCAGGCCGCCCGACCAGAGGAGCAGGCATGAGCATCTCCCGGCTGTACCGCGACCGCACCGAGGAGGACGGCCGCCGTTCCTTTGAGTACCGGGAGGCCTGGATCGACCCCTCCGGCGAGCTGTTCACGGTCCACCACGGCCGCGTCGGCCACCCGGGGACGGTCGGCGACCAGCCGCTGACCTCGGAGGCCGAGGGCACCGAGCTGATGGACGCGTTCCTCGCCCAGGGCGAGGCGGACGGGTTCGCCCCCGCGGACGAGGACGCCTTTGACGTCCTCGAGGTGGCCTACCGTCTGCGCGGGCGGGCGATCACGGAGATCGAGCGCCGCCACGGCCGGACCCTCCGCGAGGAGGTCACCCACCAGCTGGCCTGGCGCGGCCTCGGCGAGGTGACCGACGTCGTCGACGGCGACGGCGAGCTCGTCCTGGTGGTGCGCACCCCGCACGCCCCGAAGGCCGCCGCCGAGGTGCCCGCCGCCGCCAAGCGCGCCCACGGCATCCAGCCGAACAAGGTGGAGGTCCGCCGCGTCGACGCGCCCCGGACCCCGGCCGGGGCCGCCCCGGACGCCGACGGGGAGGGCTGAGCGTGCGCACCGTCCGCCTGGGCCGCTCCGGCCTGACCGTCTCCGTGGTCGGCCTCGGCTGCAACAACCTCGGCCGCCCCGGGACCGCCACCATGGAGCAGGAGGGCACCGACGCCGTCGTGCACGCCGCGCTCGACGCGGGGATCACGCTCTTCGACGTCGCGGACGTCTACGGCGCCCGCCCCGGCCTCTCCGAGGAGCGTCTCGGCCGCGCCCTGGGATCGCGCCGCGACGAGGTCGTCCTCGCCACGAAGTTCGGCATGGACATGGGGGGCGCGGCCGGCGCTGACGGCGGCGCGCGCGGCTCCCGCCGGTACATCGTGCGCGCGGTGGAGGACTCGCTGCGCCGGCTGGGCACGGACTGGATCGACCTGTACCAGTTCCACACCCCCGATCCGGCGACGCCGATCGAGGAGACCCTGCGCGCCCTGGACGACCTCGTCCGCTCCGGCAAGGTCCGCTACATCGGCCATTCGAACCGCACAGGCTGGCAGATCGCCCAGGCCGAGCACGCGGCTCGGGAGATCGGCGTCGAGCGGTTCGTCTCGGCGCAGAACCACTACAACCTGCTGGACCGCCGCGCCGAGCTCGAGGTGCTGCCCGCCTCCGCCGAGTACGGGCTCGGCGTCCTGCCCTACTTCCCGCTGGCCAACGGCCTGCTCACCGGCAAGTACTCCGACGGGACGGCCCCCGCGGGTTCGCGCCTGTCCCACGTGCGGCAGCACATGGTGGAGGAGGCCGACCGGGGCCAGCTGGCCGCGTTCGGCGCGTTCGCCCGGGAGCGGGGGATCACCGAGGTCCAGGCCGCCATCGGGTGGCTCGCCGCCCAGCGACCGGTCGCCTCGGTGATCGCCGGGGCCACCCGGCCCGGGCAGATCGCCGAGAACGCCCGCGCCGCCGACTGGGAGGCCACCCCCGCGGACCTCGCCGAGCTCGACGCGCTCTTCCCCGCCCCGCCCCCCGTGGCCCTGTTCTGACGGCGGAGGCACGTTGATGGAGCCGTGGCTGGGCTGGACCCTGTCCGCCGTCGTCGGGACGATCTGGGTCGCCGGGCTGGTGTCCCTCCTGCGCGGTCCGCTGGACGAGCGCCGTCGTCTGCCGTGGGCGCTGGCCATGGTGGTCCTGCCCGTGATCGGCGCCGGCGCCTGGTTCTGGTGGCGGCACCGCCACTACCCGGCGCGCAAGGCGGCGGAGCCGGGCTGGGACCCGAATCGGCGGGACCCGGTGGTCCTGCCCCCGGCCCGGTCCGGGCGGGCGGCCCCCACCGCCATCGGCCGGCCCGACCCGTGGGCCGGGCACGCCCCGCACCCGGACCGGCTGCCCACCCGGCGCTACGGCGCGCCGGAGGACTGAGGGCGCGGCCGTGGACCCGGCCTCGTGGGCCGCGGGGATCCGCGTCAGAGCTTGACGACGATCCGATCGCCCTCGATGGCGGCCTGGTAGTCGGTCAGGGGCGCCTTGGCGGGGCCGCCGAAGGGCTCGCCCGTGGCGACGTCGAAGTTGGATCCGTGGCACGGGCACGCGTAGGCGGTGCCCTCGGGGCGGTCGACCACCTGGACCAGGCAGCCCTGGTGGGTGCAGACGTTGGAGAACGCGGTGACGGTGGACTCGTCCGCGCGGTGGAGCAGCAGGGTGCGGCCCTGGACCTGCACGGACGTCGTGCCGCCCACGGGGAGCTCGGCCAGGGCCATGGCGTCCGTGGTCTCGGAGCCCACGTGGTGGTCTCCGGCGGCCGCCTCGTCCTTGAGCTGCTGGGTGCAGCCGGACAGGACCACGGAGCCCGCGCCGGCGAGGGCGACGAGCGAGCCGGCGCCGAGGACGGAGCGGCGGGAGGAGCCGGCGGGCTCGGCGGAGCAGCCGGAGCAGCACGGCGAGGCGGAGGTGTGCGGGGCGGGATCCTGCGAGGTCATCCCTCCAGTATGGCACCGCGGCCTGCCCGCCGATGGCAGGATCGGGGGTGACGACCGCCCCGACCGGGGCCGCCCGCCGAGCCGAAGGAGTCCGCCGTGTCCGCCCGCTACGACCTCACCCCGTTCGAGACCTGGGAGGCGGTCGCCCTGGACGGGGTGCACGCCGGATTCCTGCACCGCCGCCTCGCCGACGGGATCCTGACCACGCGCATGGCGTTCCAGCCCACCGGAGCCCAGCGCCGGGAGCGCGCCGACCTGCCGCAGCGCTACCTCGCACAGGCCCGCGTGAGGTTCTCCGCGGACGGATCCACCTGGGAGGTCTGCGACTTCGAGGACTCCCTCACCACGCAGAACGTGCGGATCGCGCGGGAGCGGGCCGGGCTGGGCGCGGAGGTCGTGCCGTCCTGGGCCGAGCACCTGCTGATCACCGCACAGCGCACCCCCGAGCACGACGGCGCCCCCTACCTCCGCCTCGAGGAGTCCTCCCCGCTGCAGGGTCCGGTCCGCATGCCCCCGGCGGTGCTGCGCATCGGCGCCCGCGAGGCTGTGCCGGCGGCGGGGCCCGCCGGCTCGGAGGCGGGGCAGGCGCGGCCCGAGGGGCTGCGGGTGGAGGTGGTCTCCGAGGGGCACGTCCTCGCGGTGCACTGGCTGGGCGAGCCCGCCACGGAGGGGCGCCGCCCGCTGGTCGCCTCCGACTGGGGCGGCGGGACGGTCTCGGTGCCGGTCGCCACGGCGGCGGAGGCCCTGGAGGGGCTGCCGGCGGACCTGCACACCTTCGCCCAGCTGCCCACGGACTGACCCCGGCCGGGCACGACGCCGGCCCCCGCAGAGCGCTCCGCGGGGGCCGGCGTCGTGTGGGGCGCCCGTCCGGGACGGGCGGTCCCGGGCGGGGAGGTCAGGCCTGGTGGAAGCGGGCGCCGCGCACGCGCTCGGAGGCCCCGCAGTCGTCCAGGTACGGGGTGATGCCGCCCAGGTGCAGGGGCCAGCCGGCGCCGAGGATCATGCACAGGTCCACGTCGTCGGGGGCGGCGACGACGCCCTCGTCCAGGAGCAGGCCGATCTCCTCGGCCAGTGCGTCCTCCACGCGGACGCGCAGCTCGTCGGCGGTCTGCGGGGTGTCGCCCTGCTCGATCAGCGCGGCGGTGTCGGCGGGGATGGTCTCGCCGGTGGCGCCGCCGGCCTCCTCGGGGGACTTGACGTCCTTGGCCCAGATCGCGGTCTTCTTCGCCTCGATCAGGCGCTGGAGGTTCTCGGAGACCGGGAACCGCTCGGCCCCGAACGCGGCCTGCAGCGACTCGGAGACATGCTGCGCGACAGGCAGGCCGACCATGGCCGCCAGGGTGAACGGGGTCATCGGGAACGCGAGCGGGTCCAGGGCGTGGTCCGCGGTGTGCGCGTCGGTGCCCTGGTCGAAGGAGTTCTGGATCTCGCCCATCATGCGCAGCAGGACGCGGTTGACCACGAACGCGGCGGCGTCGTTGACCAGGACGGCGGTCTTGCGCAGACGGCGGGCCAGCTCGAACGCGGTGGCCACCGCGGCGTCCGTCGTCTCTGCCACGCGCACGATCTCCACGAGCGGCATCTGGGCCACGGGGTTGAAGAAGTGGAAGCCGACCAGGCGCTCGGGGTGCTCCAGGACCTCCGCCATGCCGGCCACGGACAGGGACGACGTGTTGGTGGCGAGGACCGCGGTGGGGGAGACGACCTGCTCGAGCTGGCGGAACACGGTCCGCTTGACCTCGAGCTCCTCGAACACGGCCTCGATCACGAACTCGGCCTCGGCGTGCGCGGAGACGTCCGTGGCGCCGGTGATCAGGCCCGCGACGGCCTCGGCGTCCTCGGCCTTCATGCGGCCCTTGGTCACGGAGCGCTCCAGCTGGGAGCGGACGTAGGCCAGGCCGCGGTCCACGCGCTCCTGGTCCAGGTCCGTCATGACGACGGGCACGCGGAGGGCGGTGGCGAACAGCAGGGCGAGCTGGCCGGCCATCAGGCCGGCCCCGACCACGCCGACGCGGTGCACGGTGTGCGCCTGCTCGACGCCGGGGTCCCCGGCAGGTCGCTTGGCGCGGCCCTGGACGAGCCCCAGGAACGCGTACACGGTGCGGCGGAACTCGGCGGAGCCGATCAGGTCGGCGAGGGCGTCGGCCTCCGCCTCGGCGGACTCGGCGCGGGTGCGCGTGCGGGCGCCGGCGAAGAGCTCCTCGAGGTGGCGGCGGGCCGGCAGGTCACGGCCGGGGCGGGCGGACTGCGCGGCGCCGAAGGCCTGCAGGGCGCGGTCCCAGGCGGCGTCGGAGACGTCCGCGGTGCGCTGCACGGTCCGGCCGGCGACGGCGTCCGCGGCCGCGGTGAGCCCGGCGGCCAGGAGGTCGCCCTCGGCGAGGGAGTCCATCAGGCCCAGGCGCACAGCGTCGGCGGCGCCGATCATGCGCCCGTTGTCGAGGGGATTGGTGAGCAGCAGGGCGACGGCGGCCTCGGGGCCGACCAGGTGGGGCGCGCGCCAGACGCCGGACCAGCCGGGGATCAGGCCCAGGCGGACCTCCGGGAGGCCGAGGGCCTTCACCTCGGGGGCGATCACGCGGCGGTCGCAGGCCAGGGCCAGCTCGAGCCCGCCGCCGAGGGCGGTGCCGTTGACGAGGGCGACGGTGGGGACGGGGAACGCGTCGATGCGGTCGTAGACGGCGTGGCCCAGGCGGCCCAGCGCTCGGCCCGTCTCGGCGTCGGCCGGCAGGGAGGCCACCAGGGCCAGGTCCGCCCCGGCCGCGAACACGCCCTCGACCCCCGTGATGCCGAGGGCCTGGATCTCGCCGGCGGAGGCGCGAGCGGCCTGCTCGTCCACCGCGCGGGCCAGCTCCAGCAGCGACGCCGGGCCCAGCGTGGCGGGGCGGCGTGGGCCCTGGCCGTTGTCCAGTGTGATGAGGGCGAGGGTGCCGGCGCCGTCAGGCAGCGCATGGTCGGTGGCCGTCGCGCGCGTGAGGATCTCGTCCGGGGCGATGGTGCTCAGGTGCTCGAACTGGTCGAGGGGGGCCGGGGTGTGGCTCATGGTGCTCCTCTGTCGGAGGCGGGTGGTCTGTGATGCTGCTCTCACCATACCGGCGACCGCGCGTACCCGCTACCGCCCGTCCCGGCTTCCGTTCCGTGCCCCGCCGCGGGTCAGCGGTCTCGGGCGGGGTCCGGGTCCAGCAGGGCGACGGTGATGATCGCCGAGGTCTGCTCCACCTGCCAGGGCCGGGCACCGCGCTCGGCGAGGGCGGCGGCCACGGTCTCGGGCGTGATGGTCTCGGGCGGCGTCCAGCAGACCCGGCGCAGGGTGTCCGGGGTGAGCAGGTTCTCCGGGGGCATGCCCAGGGCCTCCGCGGCGCGCGCGATCCGGGGCTTGGCGGTGGTCAGCCGGCGGTCCGCGAGGGGGTCGCGGTCCCGCCACGCGCGGGGCGGCGGCGGGGCGTCGGAGCCGGGGCCGTGCCG